>JAJUFW010000123.1 GCA_029263555.1 Alphaproteobacteria bacterium | reverse complement strand
TCGCCACGCCGCAGGAGATCGCCGGCTGGGACATCGACGTCCGCGGACCCGACGGGCTCGGCCTGCCGCCGGGCAAAGGCAATGTCGCCGCCGGCGAAGAGCTCTACATGACGCAATGCGCCGCCTGCCATGGCCTCGACGGCATGTCGCGGCTGCCGGACGCCCCGAACATCGGGGGAGAAAGCTCCATCTATCTGGAGCGCCAGCTGCGGCTGTTCCGGTCGGGCGAACGACAGCATCCGCAGATGTCGATCATCGCCCAGGGCCTGAGTGACGAGGACATCGCGGACCTTTCCGCCTATTACGGGGCGATCGAAATCGAGGTGACGAGCGTTCCCGAGTAGACGCCGGGCGTTCCGGACGGGCGGACAAGGCGCCCGCCGGCGCGCTCGGCCTGCCCGGATCAATCTGCCGGCTCGGCTGTTTTCCTTGAAGGAACGCCCCCCGAGGACGGTTCGGCAGTAGGCGGCCATGAAGCCAATCCTGATCGCCCTGGCCGCGGTACTCGCCTCTGCCATGGGCGCGGCTCTTCTTTACGCCTGGCTGGGCATCTACAATGTCGGCGCGATCGACGGACATTGGGCGATCACCCGCTGGTTTCTCCATTTCGGCCTCAGAAACTCGATCGAAACCCATGCCATCGGCATCGATGCCCCGCCCCTCGACGACCCATCCCTGTTCCACAAGGGCCTGAGCCATTACCAGGGGGCCTGCGCCCCCTGCCACGGCACGCCCGGCGAAACGCGCAGCCCCGTCGCCGACCGGATGCTGCCCGTCCCGCCCCATCTCGCCAGCACGGTCGCCACCTGGAAGCCTCGTGAGCTGTTCTGGATCGTCAAGAACGGCCTGAAATATACGGGCATGCCGGCCTGGATCGCCCAGAACCGGGATGACGAGGTCTGGGCAGTGGTCGCCTTCCTTCGACAGCTGCCGGACCTGTCGGAGGCCGAGTACCGGGACTTCTCCAGGCCGCCGGGACAGGACGGGGAGCGCGACCTCGAGACATCCGCGCGCCTGATCGCCTTGGCGGGAACCGCCGGGGAGCAACTGGTCGCCTGCGCCCGCTGCCATGGACTTTCCGGCGAAGGCGGCGGTGGCGGGGCGTTTCCGCGCCTGGCGGGCCAGAAGGAGGCCTATCTCTACCGGACGCTTAGGGACTATGCGTCGGGCGCGAGGCCAAGCGGCCTGATGCAGCCGGTTGCGGCCGCCCTCAGCGAGGAGGAGACCCGCCGCCTTGCCGCCTTCTATGCCGGCGCAGATTTTGCGCCCGATGCGACCGGCACCGACCTCTCGACGGACGACGCTGCGAAAGCGGAACCCGATCTGGGCGAGAACATCGCGCTCAACGGTATACCCGAGCGCGGCGTACCGCCCTGCACGACCTGCCATGGCGCGGACGCTTCGAGCGGCGGGGACGATTTCGCCTACCCGACGCTGGATGGCCAGTTCCCCGCCTATCTCTCGCTCCAGCTCCGTCTCTGGCGGGACGGCAGGCGCGGCGGCGGCGCCTTCGCCGAGATCATGACGGCAGCGGCCCGCGGCCTGAGCGACGCCGACATCCAGGCCGTGTCGGCCTATTATGCGGCGCGCCCGCCGGGCGGCGCCCGAAGTGCCGGACCATGACCGCCATGCCGGCAGGGCGCCTTGCCGTTCTGCCCGCCGTCCTCGCAACCGCACTGTTGTCGGGCTGCGTCGACCGGGACGACGCCCCGCCGCACAGGATCAACGGCACCCAGGAGGCCGGGCGGGCCGCCATCGCCCGGATCGGCTGCGGCGCCTGCCATGTCATTCCCGGCGTGCCCGGAGCCCGTGGCCAGGTCGGGCCGTCCCTCGCGGGCTTCGGCGTGCGGCGCTACATCGCCGGCATCGTCCCGAACCATCCGACAGTGCTCATCCGCTGGGTCCGCGCCGCCCCCGAAATCGCGCCGGACACGGCCATGCCCGCCCTACCCCTTTCGGACCAGGAAGCGCGCGACATCGCCGCCTTCCTCTACACCTTGCGGTGAAACCTTTCCGACGATTCGGCGACAACCGCGTCCCGGGACCGGAACGGGTCCGGCAAGCGTTCCTGGACGTGTGCCGTGCCGGCGTCCTGTCGACCCCCTTTTCCAAGACGGAGGGAGCCAAGGCCATGCCGATACCCCTGACCGGCTCATGCCGCTGCGGCGCTGTGGCCTTCAGCGTGAAAAGCCATACGCCCCATCCCTATCAGCTCTGCTACTGCACGATCTGCCGGAAGACCGGCGGCGGCGGAGGCTATGCGATCAACATCATGGGGGTCGCGGCCAGCTTCGACCTGCGCGGCGGCGACAATCTCCGGATCTATCGGGCGGAACTTCCCGGCGACGGCGAAGGCTGCGCGCTCCAGACCAGCACGGCCGAACGCCACTTCTGCATCCATTGCGGCAGCGCGCTTTGGATCAGCGATCCGACATGGCCGGACCTCGTTCATCCGTTCGCATCGGCGATCGACACCGACCTGCCGGTGCCGCCGGAACGGGTGCACATGATGCTCCGCTACAAGGCGTCCTGGGTCGAGCCGGCAATCGGTCCTCACGACCGCTGCTTCGACGAATATCCGGAAGAGTCGATCGAGGACTGGCACCGCCGCCGGGGGCTCTGGATCGACTAGGGATCGGAAGCGGAAGGCATCCGCGCCGAACCGCCTATTTCGAGGCGAGGCTGATGCGGTAGGCGCATCGGCGTCCGCCGGCCGGAATGTGCTCGACCCGCTCGATCGTCACGCCGGAGCCGAGGACGCTGCGGAAGACGGCGAGCTCGGACCGGCAAAGGCCCTGGCAGGCGGCGGCCGCGGCGCAGATCGGGCAATGGTTTTCGATCAGCAGGAACGAGCCGTCCGCCTCCTTCCGCCATTCGGCCATGTAACCTTCGCGCGCCCGCAGGCGGGCCAGCAATTCGACCCTCCCGGCCAGATCTGACGCCGCCGCCATTTCGCGCCCGTAGGCCGCGATCGTCTCCGCCTCGCGGGCCGCGAGGACACGATCGAGAGCCGCCTGCCCGAGAGTCGACCGGACGCCCCGCAGAAGCTGGACGGTCAGCTCGGCATGGGTATCGGGGAAGCGATCGTGGCCCGCCTTGGTCTGCTGCCAGATCCGCGTCGGCCGGCCGACGCGGCGTGGCGTACGCGTCGCCGTCACCAGCCCCTGGTCCGCCAGCCGGGAAAGCTGCTGGCGCGCCGCCTCGCCGGAGATGCCGAGCGCCTTTCCCAGGTCGGCCGAGGTCTGGCCTCCACGGGTCTTCAGGCACAGGAGAAGCCGTTCGCCCGGCGACCGGGGAGACCAGGTGACTTCTTCCGAGTAGTGGCCCGGCAGCATCCGGCAACACCCGACAATCAAAGCATCCGCTTTGAAAAGTATCGGCGGGTGTCCCGCTCCGCAAGGCCGCCGAACGCCGATCGCCCCTCCAACAGCCGCGTGCCCGGAGCCTAAAGGGCCTCGAGGACGCCCTTCAAGGCCGCCAGATCCCGCTTCACCCAGTCCGCGTCCTCGGTGAACCGCTCGTCCGACATCCCCGGCTCGCGGAAAAGGGTGATGACGATCTCCGATCCGCTGCCGTTCCGGACCACGCGCATCGGGACGTAGATCTCCGTGCCATCGTCCGAAACGACCCAATGGTCAAGAACGCCGTAGGGGTTGGCCGGGGTGAAGCGCACCCGCCGTGGCCCGTGCGGCGTCCGGGCGATCCAGTCTTCTCCCTGCCGCTCGATCGAGGAGCACAGTCCGCTGGCCCAGATTGGGAAATTCTCGGGCTTGGCGAGGAAATCGTAGACCTGCCTGCTGTCCCGCACGACGCTTACGCCCAGCGATCGAGCTTCCGAAACGGTCATGGATGTCTCCCGGTATTGCCGCCGTTCATCGATTCCCCCAGTCTACCGCGGACGGCTTCCGAGGGTTTGAACGAAACGGGCGCGACCGGGCCGGTTCGCCCGGCTACGGAACGGTGCGGTCCGGGGCGGTGTTCAGACATCGCATGTGACGGAACCCGATTGCGGCAGCCCTTCCCCCCGTGATTCCCCGAGAGCCATCAGACAACTCGCTCGCCTTTCTGCGGGAAGGCTACACCTTCGTCTCGAGCCGTTGCGACCGGCTGGGCACCGACCTGTTCGAGACACGGATCATGATGACCCCGGTCGTCTGCATGCGGGGCGCCGGCGCAGCTGAGGTCTTCTATGGGGGCGACCGGTTCACCCGGACGGGGGCCCTGCCGAAATCCGTCCTGCACCTGCTGCAGGACGAGGGCAGCGTCCAGGCCCTGGACGGGACGGCGCACCATCATCGGAAGCGACTGTTCCTCGACCTCCTGACGCCGGATGCGATCGGGCGCATGGTCCTGATCTTCGGGCAGCTTTGGCAGGAGGCCCTGCCCCGCTGGCAGGCCCGGCGCCGCATCGTCCTGCACGAGGAACTGCTGCCCCTTCTCACCCGCACCGCCGCCATCTGGGCGGGCGCGCCGCTGAACGACCACGAACTGGCGTTGCGGAGCCGGGAGCTGGGTGCGATGGTCGAGCATGCCGGAAGCCTCGGCCCCCGGAACTGGTGGGCGAGAATGCTGCGCAACCGATGCGAAAGATGGGCCCAAGACGCGATCGGCCGCATGCGCACGGACGGGATCAGGCCCGATGTGCCGGCGGCCCAGGCCCTGGCTGCGCACACCGAATCGGACGGCCAGCCGCTCCCACTGTCCCTCGCCGCGATCGAACGCTTGAACCTGCTGAGGCCGATCGTCGCGATCGGCCGCTTCATCGTCTTTGCCGCCCTTGCCCTCTATCGCTACCCGCATTGGCGGGCCGCCCTGGCTTTCGGCGACGGGGACCTGGAACCGTTCGTCCAGGAGGTGCGGCGTACGTCCCCGTTCTTTCCGGTGGTCGGCGGCCGGACCCGGGAAGCTTTCGAGTGGCAGGGGGAGCAGTTCGCCGAAAGCCGCTGGGTCCTCCTCGACCTCTACGGCACCAATCACGATGCCCGCCACTGGCACGAACCCGCCGCGTTCCGGCCGGAGCGGTTCCGCGACTGGCCGGGCGATCCCTATACCTTCGTTCCGCAAGGCGGCGGGCCCTACGAAACCGGGCATCGCTGCCCCGGCGAAAGGACCACGATCGAAATCGTGAAGGAGGCCGTGCGGCGGCTGGTCCGCACGATGACCTACCGGGTTCCGGCCCAGGACCTGACCGTTTCCCTCTCCCGGATGCCCACACTGCCCAGAAGCGGCTTCGTCATGACGGATATCCGGCCGTCGTGAGGCAGGTCCGGCAGCGCGGGCCTCACGCTGCCGCGTCGGCGAGACGGTCCCGGAAGGAGCGGGCCCAGTCCCAGTCCGGCCTGAGGCAGAGGCAGGCATCCGCCGCGGCCCGCGCCTCCGCCTTCCGGCCCAGCGCCGCCAGGATCTGCGCCTTCAGGAGATGGCCTTCGGAGCGTTCGCGCTGGTTCTCGAACAGGGGCAGCGCCTGCTCGATGGCGTTCGCGGCTTCCCCGAGGTTCATGTTCGCCTGGAACAGGGTCTGCGCAACCTTCAGCCGGGGCCACGCCCAGTCCGGCCGGAGGTCTGCCGAACGGCGGAAAGCGTTCACGGCAGCCGTCGTTTCGCCCAGGGCAGCCGCGATGCGCCCCAACAGCTGGAAGGCGTCCGCGGAGGCGGGCGCCAGCTTCATGTATTCCGACAAGGCCGTCCGCGCCTCCTCCCATTTCTCCTGGCGGAACAGCGCCTGGGCAAGCTGATAGCGCCACCAGGGGACATCAGGCGACAGGCTGATCGCCCGGCGCAACGCCTCGGCGGCCGCATCGGGCCGTCGCTGACGCAGCCGGACCAGGGCCAAAAGATGATGGTAGGAGGCGTGGTTCGGTTCCAGGGCGACCGACCGCTCCGCGACCCGGGCGGCGTCGTCCAGGTCGCCCCCATGTTCGGTCAGCAACTTCGCCAGCAGGTGGAACGCCTGGGCATTGTCCGGCGTCTCCGCCACAGCCGCCCGCAGCATGCTTTCCGCTTCCGCGAAGCGGCGCTGCCGGTGGTAGAGCACGCCAAGCTGGAAGCGTGCGTGCGGCCACCCGCCCTCGACGGCCTTCGTGAACGCCTCTTCGATCCCGGGCAGTTCGCCTTCGGGGAGGGTTTCGATTTTCATCGACACGATTGCCCGGTTGCGGATCGACCCGAATTCGTCCGGCGGGCTGATCAGGAACCGCTCGACCATCTCCGTCACCACGACATCCGGCTGGAACTGGTCCAGGATCTCCTCATCGATCACGTTGCCGTAGATGTAAACGAAGGTTCCGAACGACTCCCGGAAGAAGGCCAGGAGATTGCCGCCGAAGGAATCGCCGAACATGACGCAGGTCGGAAGGCTCCGGTCCTGGTTCCGGAACACCCGCATCCGGCCGCGGTTGGTGATCCGGTTGTCGTAGACCAGGGCCGAACGCGGCGCCCGCAGCCGGGTCGAAGGGGTGGGTGACCGCCTCTCAGGCGTCAGCTTCACGCCGAGGTCGCCGACGACCTCGGTCTCGACGAAGTCGAATTCGGCGTCCTCGACCACATGAAGGGGGACGCCGTCGGCCCGCATCCGGCCGGCCAGGGCCTTGTAGGCGACATAGCCGCCAAGCCCGCTCCAGTGCGTGTCGGTCTTGGGGTAGACATAGCCCCTGCCCTTCGCCGCGTGAAGCTCCCGGTCCGGATAGATGAGCGAGACGCCAACCCGGTTCCGGAGGGCGGCTTCCAGCTGGAAAACCGGCCTCGACGTCGTGATCTCGATCCCGTCCGGCAGATATTCCGGATAGATCGCCTTCTTGTTCGGCGCGACCATGAAGAAGAATTTCGTCCCCCTCCGGGCCAGCAGATCCCGCCGGTGGGCGACGATCCGTGTCCAGGCGTCCAGGCCGGCGTCGTCCAGAAGCCGGCCTCCGGTCATCTGGCGGACCACCTCGTTGGTGTCCCGGTCAAGGAATATCCAGCCATCCTTGCCCAGAAGGTATTTTCCCGGATTGTTCACGCCGCTGCGCCCCAGAACGCTGAAAAGATTTCGCAAAATATTCCACAAATGAACCCCGGCATTACGCTCGAACTGCCGTTCCGTCGACACTTCCCGGGCCACGTTTCATTCTAAGCGAGCAACGGTGACACCAATATGGCGCGACCGGATCAACGGCCGTTGCTTCGACATTCCTGCAGGGCTTCGGAGAGGAAGCGCAACGCCATATCCAGCCTGCCTGCCCAGAGCGACCAGGTGTGCGTTCCGGGAACGATCTCCGAAGTGACCGGGATGCCCGCCAGGCGCAGTTCCCTCCGCAGGGCGCGAACGTCGGCGGCGGCGCCGAATTCGTCCCGGTCCCCGCTCATGAGATAGATCGCGGGCCGGCTGCTTCCGGCGGCCAGCGTCGGAATTAGGCCGAGCGGCGATTGCCGGTGCAGCCGCGCGATGTCGGGGGGACTGCCGAAGGCGCCGGACAGGAGAGCGACCTGGTTCCGGGTCAGTTCCCGGTCGACCGGCAGCCGCGACCACAGCACCGGGCTCAGGGCGGCGACCGCGCAATACCGGTCCGGTTCCGCAAAGGCGAGGCGCAGGGCCCCGAATCCGCCCATGGATTGCCCCGCCACGGCCCGGGCCG
>JAJUFW010000184.1 GCA_029263555.1 Alphaproteobacteria bacterium | reverse complement strand
GGCGGCGCGAAGCTGATCCTGCTGGACGGTCCCCTCGGAAAGATCGAGCCAGAGACGCTGGCCTCGGCGCTGGCCGCCGGCCGGGCCGGGGACGTCCACAGCGTCCAGCCGGCCGCCCTTAGCCTCACCCAGGCGACGGAGGCCGGCACGGTCTATACGCCCGGGGAGGTCCGGGCGCTTGCCGAGATCGCCCATGCCCACGGGCTTGCCGTGCATATGGATGGGGCGCGCTTCGGCAATGCGGTCGCCCATCTCGGCTGCTCGCCGGCGGAGGTGACGTGGAAGGCGGGGGTCGACGCCCTCAGCTTCGGCGCCACCAAGAATGGCTGCCTGGCGGCAGAGGCGGTCGTGTTCTTCGATCCCGCCGGCGCCGGCGACTTTGCCTTCCGGCGCAAGCGCGGCGGTCATCTCTTCTCGAAGATGCGATTCCTGTCGCTGCAGCTCGAAGCCTATCTGGAAGACGGGCTGTGGCTCAGGCTTGCGCGCCATGCCAATGCCCAGGCGGAACAGCTGGCCCGCGGCCTTTCCGCCGTGCCCGGCGCCGTGCTGGAGCATCCGGTCCAAGCGAACGAGGTCTTCATCACCCTGCCGGAACCGGTCGTCGTGGGGCTCGAGGAGGCGGGCTTCCAGTTCTATCGCTGGAACGGCCTGACTATCCGGCTGGTCACCGCCTTCGACACCTCGTCCGCGGACGTGGAGGCGATGGTCGAGGCGGCCCGGCAGCTTGCCGCCCGGGCGGTGCCCGAAGGGGCCTGAGCCGGACGGGAGCGAAGGATCAGCGCCGCCCGCTGCCGGCAGGCGCCGGTCCCAGCCGGGCGTGCACGTCGCCGGGCCGCGTCTCCCGCTGAAGCCGGCCGATCAGGGTCGCGGCATCGACCCAGTCGGGCCAGGCGAAGCGGGCGTCCTCGCCCCGCTCCAGGTTGAACCGGTAGTCGCCCAGTTGGGTAAGACGCGCGACGCAGGCGCGGGCGTTCGCGGGCGCGGCCGGCAGCGCCTCGAAGCTGACATGGGGCAGGCGGCGGCTAAGGCCGGAAAGCGCCTCGGGCTCCGATCCCTCGATGTCCAGCTTGGCGAAGGCCGGGCACCCGTATCTCTCGATCAGGAGGTCCAGCGTGGTCACCGCGACTTCGGCTGCGGCGTCCCAACGGACCCGGCCGAAGCCCGGATCCTCCGTGACCTCGCGGATCCAGTCGCGGCTGATACTGGTGACGGTCGGCGTCCGCCGGCTGATGTGGAGACGGGCGCGCCCGGGCCGCGCGCCGACCGCCTCTCCCACCAGGGCGACGCGCGGATCGGACCCGTAGAGAAGGCGCAGCAGGCGAAGGCAGGCCGGTTGCGGCTCGACCGCGACGACGCGGGCGCCGGCCGCGAGCGCCGCCCGGACCCGATGGCCGACATGGGCGCCGATGTCGAAGCAGAGATCCCCTGGGGCCAGCAGGCCCGCATAGAAGCGCTTGAGCCGCCGTCCGCGTCCGGGCACGCCGTAATAGAGCGCAAGGCTGCGCGCGAGGCCGAGCCAGGTCGCCGCGCCGTTGCCGCCGCTCACGACGCGGGCGACCGTGCGGCCCGGCCGACCGGCCGGGCGAGAAGGCGGCGGCAGTCGATCGCGAAGGACCAGGCAAGCAGAATGAGCGCCGCCGTCGCTGCCATGGAACCCACATCCCGGTCGACCGGCGGCATCAGGCAGAAGGCGAGGCCCATTCCCTGCAGGACGCAGACCAGCTTCCGCCGGAAGCTTTCGGGAAGGGGCCGCCGCAGCGCCGGCAGGACGGCGGACGCCGCGATGAAGAGATAGCGCATGAGCCCGATTCCCAGCACCCAGGGGCCGGCCCGCCCGGTCTCGACCGCAAGGATCGAAAGGACAAGCAGCAGGAAGGCGTCCACCTCCATGTCGAAGCGCGCGCCGAAGGCATCGGCGGTGCGCCGCGACCGGGCGATCCGCCCGTCGATCCCGTCGAGCGCGAGCGCCAGCACCGTCGCGCCGGCAAGCCACCAGCCCGCCGCCTCGAAGGGAACGGCGCTGCCGATCAGCCCGGCAAGCCAGGCCGCGATCGCGCCCCGCAGCAGGGTGACGGCATTGGCGGCGCCGAAGCCTTCGCCCGTCGGCCGGGCCGGCAGCAGGATCAGGACCAGGACCGCGATCCCGGCATAGACCAGAAGGGCTGCAACCGGCCCATAGCCGGTCCAGAGGAATCGGCCCGCCGCCAGCGCCGCGAGACCCGTGATCCCCGCCCCCATGAGGACGGGAACGGCGCCCCGGCGCCATCCCGGCACAGGCCTGCCGGGGGCCTCCGGGCAACTCCGCAGCGGCGCAGAGAAGGGCTCCATCCTTCGAGAGTTGCCGGGAAAGCTTTTCTTGTCCAGCGGGCCTTGAGCATTCGAGGGGCGGCGCGATCGAAAAAAGCTCTTGCGCCAGACCCGGCTTTTGTCCTATTCAGCGGGCCTCTCACGAAGGTCCCCTTCGTCTAGAGGCCTAGGACACCGCCCTCTCACGGCGGCAACAGGGGTTCGAATCCCCTAGGGGACGCCACCGACCAAGCCCTTGGTTGCCAAGGGCTTTTATTTTGCCCTCACAACGCCCCGATATCGTAGCCGGACCGGCGTAGCCGGGGCCGGCCCAGGCGGTTGGTTTCCACCTCCGGGATCCTCTCGCCCGCGCCGATCGCCGGGGAGCCGGGCCGGAGGGTGAAGTCGCCGTAGGCCGGATCGGTGAATCTCGGGTCGGCGTTCACACCGCCGGCGTTCCAGCCTTCGGCCAGAAGCTGGGACCAGCTTCGCTCGCCGCGGTCGGTCCAGGCGACGGTCGCGCGCGGCGCCCAGATCAGGTTGCAGGTCACGCGGGTGGTGGGCGCCATGATGCCGACCAGCCGAATCCCGACGCCGCCGGGCGAGGGGACGATGATGTTGTTCCGGCAGTGGATGTCCGACAGATGCTCCAGCGTCAGGCCTCGGCTGCCGCCGACGATCGTGTTGTTGAACAGCTTGAACGTGCCCTGTTCGGCGAAGCCGGCTTCCCGGTCGCGCCAGAAGGTCGCGTTGTACTGGGCGCCCCGCGCCCAGAGGACGTTCGAGTAGCAGAGCAGCGTGTGCCCTTCGCGCAGGTTCGAGAACCATATGACGTGGTTGTGGCCGCCGGGGGAGGGGCCGATCACGGTGTTGCGCCTTATCGTGATCGAGTTGTCGAGATAGGACTGGATGCCGTCCGAATGCCCGTCGTCGTTGGCGTTCAGGATCTCGATCCAATTGTCCTCGATGACGATATCCGTGTTTCCGTTGGACCAGACGCCGTCCGTCTGGCACGGCGTGAACCCGGCCGTGGTGATGAAGTTGCCCCGGACGGTGCAGCCCTTGAGGTTGCGCAAGTCCAGGCCGCGGGCGTTCTCGCCCCGGACATTCGATCCGATGCCCGTGTCGATGGCGCAGTCCCGGATCGTGACGTCGGTCGAGTTCCACCAGGCGATGCAGGCCCGCCGGAACCGCTGCACCGTGATCTTCTCCAGGATGACGTGATTGTCGCCGTTGGCGTCGACGCCCCAGGTGAGCGTGTCTTCGCCGTCCAGGATCACCTCCCCGTCATGCCCCGGGTCTACGCCCGGGGTGATCCTGATCGGCCTGCCGGGCGCGCCGGACGCGTCGATCTTGAGGGTCTGGCGGTAGATCTTGGCAATGTTGCCGCCCGATATGTAGATCACGTCGCCCGGGCGGATCGCCTGCCAGCCGATGTCGTCGAAGGACCGCCAGGCCGTCGCCCACGACCTGCCGTTGCCGGGGGCCGGAACGGCATTGTCGACGTACCACCGGTTGCCGAGGACGGGCGGGCCGTCGCCCCGCAGCAGGGCCGATCGTCGCTTCATCGTCCGGCCGGGGGCAATGACCGGGTCATGGCCATCCCGCTTCGTCCACCAGAGAATGCCGGCGGCTTCCATCCGTACATCGGGCAACCGCCGTTCGGGAGCGCATGGCGAGATAGTCAACGAAAAGAACCGGACCCGGATCCCTCGGCCGACCAAAGCGGCCCGCGGGGCGTCCCGCGCGACATCGCCCGTCGGCGGTTGACGCGGGCGCCACCCTCGCGGGAAAGTCCCTAACGTTCGAGTAGCCTTTGAACCCGATCGTTTCCCTTCACGAGTGGCCGAGACAATCGAGAACGACGGAACTTCCCCGCCGGCGGCCGAGGCGCCGATCAGATTCGCGGTCCTGGTCCTGCCCGGCTTTCCGCTGATGGCGTTCAGCTCCGTCATCGAGCCGTTGCGGGCGGCCAATACGCTCATCGGAACAAATCGCTATTCCTGGATCACCGTCGGCCTGCAGCAGGACCGCGTCCTGGCGTCGAACGGCATCGCGATCGAGCCCGATTACGCGGTCGCGACGGCGCCGGTCGTGGACCGCATCGTGGTTTGCTCGGGCGGCAACGCGGATCAGATCGTCGCGGACGAGGCCGTCGCCTGGATCAGGCGGAATCTGCAGGCGGGCGCCCATATCGGGGCGGTCGCGGACGCCGCCTTCTTTCTCGCCCGCGCCGGCCTGCTGGACGGCCATGCCTGCACGCTGCACTGGACGAGCCAGGCGGCCTTCAGCGAGACCTTTCCCCATCTTGACCTCCGTCCCGACCTCTACGTCATTGACCGGCGGCGCTTCACCTCGGCCGGCGGGGTCGGCAGTCTCGACATGATGCTGGAGATGATCGGACGGGACTGCGGACCGGAACTCGCGACCGGCGTCGCGGAATGGTACATGCACAGCCCGCTCAGGTCCGATGTCGACCGGCGCATGATGCCGCTGCGCATCCGGACGGGCATTTCCGACGATTTCGTGCTGTCCGCCGTCGCCATCATGGAGGACGCGGTCGAAGACCGCCTGAGCATGGCCGAGTTGGCCCGGCGCCTCCGCGTCTCGGCCGACAAGCTGGAACGCGCGTTCCAGCTCAAGCTCCGGACGACGCCGAGCGCCTATTACCGGATCCTGCGGCTCCGGCGCGCCGCCGATCTGCTCCTCCACTCGAGGCTTCGGGTCGGAGAGATCGCGCTCTGCTGCGGGTTCCGGAACGCGTCGAGCTTTTCCCGCGCTTTCAAGGAGCATTTCGGGGATACGCCCGGCCGCGCGCGGCGGAACCGATCCGTCGCCAAATAGCGGCGGGGAGGAAAGCCGGAGCGATCGGGGAGAGGCGGACTTTACGGAGATTGTTGCGGATTTCCGCACAAAGCGTGCGGGGGCCCGCACAACCCGGGCCGTCCGGATGATCTATCCTCCGGAGGAAACGGAGGTGATCCCATGAGCATCGTGGTTTTCGATCCCCACAGCGTCGACGACGTCGATTGGGCCGAAGGAATGAGGCATCCCGCGACGGCCGACCCGGCCGGCGGCATGTGGCTGTCCGACACGGAACCCTCCTTTATCGACGCGCACGCCCTGCGGCAAGGGCGTTTGAAGAGGCTGCGCGACTGGATGAGCGAGGCCGGATACGGCGCGGTCGTCCTGTTCGATCCGTACAACCAGCGCTACGCGACCGGATCGCGCAACATGTTCGGCTATTTCCTCAGGAATTCGACCCGGTATTTCTTCATTCCGGTCGAGGGGCCGATCATCCTGTTCGAATATCCGCAGAGCTATCACGTCTCCACGGTGCTGGACACGGTGGACGAGGCGCGCCCGTCGAAGCTGGTCTGGTCCTCGGTTTCGGGGCGCGACGACGAAACCGCCGGTCCCTTCGCCGACGAGATCGCCGACCTGCTGAAGACCCATGGCGGCGGATCCATGAAGATCGGGCTCGACCGGTGCCAGCATCTCCATGCCGTCGCGCTGGAGAAGCGCGGCTGCACGGTCAAGGACTGCCAGGGCGAGATTCTGGCCGTCAGGGCGGTCAAGACGCCGGAGGAGATCAAGTGCCTGCAGGCCAGCATGGCGGGCGCCGAAGCCGCCGTCGCCGCCGTGCGCGACGCGATCAGGCCGGGCGTTTCGGAGAACGAGCTGTTCGCGATCATGTATCACGAGGTGATCCGGCAGGGCGGCGAGTTCATCGAGACCCGCCTGCTCACCTCCGGCCAGCGCACCAATCCCTGGTTCAACGAGGCGAGCGGCCGCAAGATCAGGCCCGGCGAGCTGGTGGCCCTCGATACCGATACGATCGGCTGCTACGGCTATTATTCCGATTTCTCCCGCACCTTCCGGTGCGGACCGGGCAAGCCGACGAAATATCAGAAGATGCTGTACCGCATGGCCTATGACCAGGTGCAGCACAATATCGGGATCGTGAAGCCCGGGATGACGTTCCGCGAGGTCGCGGAGAAGGCCTGGAAGATCCCGGAGCGGTTCGTGGATCAGCGCTACACCTCCGTCATGCACGGG
>JAJUFW010000093.1 GCA_029263555.1 Alphaproteobacteria bacterium | reverse complement strand
TCGAAGGCGACCGCCTCTTCGCTCGCGGCTGCGACCTCCTCGAAGCTCATGGATCGGTCGGTTCCGACGATGGTGAAGCGGCCATTCTTCGCTTCCACGTCCGCGACGGCCGCTTCCATCAGGTCGGCCGCCCGCAACCGCGCCTTCTCCAGCACCTGCCGGGCGGCGACGTCCACGGCCGCGCCGCCGACCGGTATCGACCGCGAGCCGCCGGTTCCCGTCCCGGTCAGGATGCTCGCCGTATCCCCCTGGATGACGCGAACCCGCTCCGGCGCCACGCCGAGATGGGTCGCGACGATCTGCTGGTAGGCCGTTTCGTGGCCCTGTCCGTTCGACTGCGTGCCGGCATAGACGGTGATCTCGCCTGTCCGGGCGACCACGATATGGGCCGCCTCCGCCGGGCCGCCGGCGCAGGCCTCGATATAGGTCGAAAGCCCGATGCCCCGGAGCCGTCCGCGCCGCCGTGCCGCGCTCCGGCGCTCCTCGAACCCGGCGATGTCGGCGAGGGCGAGCGCATCGTCCATGTTCCGCTCGAACTCGCCGCTGTCGAAGGTCTGGCCGAGCGCCGTCCGGAAGGGCATCTGGTCGGCCCGGATGAAGTTCCGCCGCCGGATTTCGTCCGGGGCCAGCCCCAGCTGGCGCGCCGCTGCATCGACCAGTCGTTCGATTGTGTATGCCGCCTCCGGCCGTCCTGCTCCCCGATAGGCGTCGACCGGCTGGGTATTGGTATAGACGCCCCGGACATGAACATGCGCGGCCGGTATGGCGTAGAGACCGGTCAGCATGCGGCTGCCGCCGGACGTGGCGACGAAGGGGCCGGCCCCCGAGAGATAGGCGCCCATATTTGCGACGGTCTCGACCTTGAGGGCCAGGAATCTGCCGTCCGCATCAAGCGCGAGGCGGGCCCGGGTGACGTGGTCGCGGCCATGATCGTCGCTGATGAATGCCTCCGACCGATCGGCCATCCACCGGACGGCCCGCCCGAATTTCCGGGCCGCGTAGAGCGTCGCCACATATTCCGGATAGAGGAACAGCTTCATCCCGAAGCCGCCGCCGACATCGCCCGTCACCACCCGGAAGCGTTCCGGAGATTCCCGTAAGATGGATTCGGCCAGGCCGTCGCGCATGTCGTGCGCGCCCTGGCTGGATACATGGAAGGTGAAGCCCTCGGCCGGGTCGTAGGCGGCGATGCATGCCCGCGTCTCCAGGGGATTCGCGACCACGCGGTTGTTGACCAAATCCAGTTCGACGACATGGGCCGCGCTGGCGAATCCCGCCTCGGCCGCTGCTGCGTCCCCCATCTCCCAGTCGAACGCCAGGTTCTCCGGGACCTCGTCCCAGATCAGGGGCGCGCCCGGCCGAAGGGCCGCGACCGGATCGGCGACGGCCGGCAGCATGTCGTAGTCGACCTCGATCGCCTCGGCCGCGTCGCGCGCCACGTTGGGGTCTTCCGCGACGATCAGGGCGACCGGATCGCCGACATGGCGGACCCGGCCGACTGCCAGCGCCGGCCGGGGCGTCAGGACCATTTCCCCGCCGTCCCGGTTCCGGACCGGCGTTTCGCAGGGCAGGTGGCCGATACCGTCCGCCTCGAGATCGTCGCCGGTGACGATGCCCACCACGCCCGGGATATCCCGGGCCGCTGAGACGTCGATCGAACGGATTGCGGCATGGGCGAATGGCGAGCGCAGGAAGAAGGCGTGCGCCTGGCCGGGCAGGGCAAGATCGTCGGTGTAGCGGCCGCGACCCGTCAGGAATCGCGGATCTTCCGACCGGCGAACCGCCTGGCCCATTCCGAATTTTACGGCGACTTCATTTCCTGCCATCGTCCCGAAGCTCCCTGTCCCGATGTCATTAGCATCGGGTCTGACGCCGCCATAATCAATCCGCGGCCGGCGAATGGCGGCTCTTCAGGGTTGTGCATTCCGGTATCGTTAACCTGATGGCAACCGGGGCGGTGCGAGAAAGCCGCGCATGCGCCGCCTCCCGTCCCTTGCCGTCCTGGCCGCCCTGGTGATGCTCGCCGGCACTGCCCGCGGGCAGTCGGCCCATGATCCCTATGTGCCGGTTACGGGCATGGCGCAGGCGCTTGAAGGCGATCTGCTGACAATCAACGGCATGACGGTCCGGCTCTATGGCCTCGATGCGCCGGAGATCGGACAGTTCTGCATCGCGCGCGGCGGCCGGCCCTACGATTGCGGGCGTGCGGCGACCAATATGCTGCAGCGGCTCGTCGCCAATCGCGAGGTTACGTGCACGCTCTTCTCCCGGCTTCCCTCCAGGTCCGAGGTCGGCGTCTGCACCGTGGACGGCGTCGATCTCGGTGGTGTGATGGTGCTCTCCGGCTGGGCATTCTCGACCCGGGGGCTGTCCAATCGCTATGAGCCTCACGAGGCCCGGGCGCAGGCGACGCGCCAGGGCTTGTGGTCCGGCCAGGCCGAACGTCCCTGGGTCTGGCGCCAGAAGCAGATCGAGGCCGGCTTTCGCTGACCTCGTGCCACGGGCGCCCTCCGGCCCTTTTTGCCGCGCCGCTGACGGCCGATATAGAATGGACGCATCGGCTGGACGAGGATGCAGGCATTATGATCCTGATCGGGACGGACGACGGCCTTTTGGGGCTCGCCGAGGGCGGAACCCGGCTTCTCCTCGATCGACCGAAGGTCCGGGCGGTCGACGGCGACTGGGCCGTTGCTGGCGACCTGGTCGTCGCACTCGCTGGCGGACAGGCGGTGTCCCTCGGCGGTCCGACGCCGCTCTGCGTTGCGGCTCTGGCCGAGGGGAGCGCGCTCGTCGGGACTTCGGGCGCGCGTCTCTACCGCGTTTCACGGGCCGGGGAGGCCGAGCCGGTCCACGGTTTCGATGCCATCGCCGACCGGCGCGACTGGTACACGCCCTGGGGCGCCCCGCCGGATACGCGATCGGTCGCCATCGGTCAGGACGGCGCCTGGTTCGTGAATGTGCATGTGGGCGGCGTCTGGCGATCCGTCGATGGGGGGCAGAGCTGGTGGGAGGTGGTCGCCCAGGAACGGGACACCCACCAGGTGATCGCAGCTGGAACCCGGATGCTGGTGGCCGCGGCCGCCGGCTTCGGCGCCAGCGCCGATGGCGGGGATACGTGGAGCTGGACGGTCGACGGTCTTCACGCGCCATACGCCCGGGCGGTCGCCCAGGCCGGGGATTTCGAGCTTGTGACCGCGTCGACCGGGCCCGGCACCGACCGTGCCGCCCTGTACCGGAGACCGGCCGGATCGAACGCTCCTTTCGAACGCTGCAGGACGGGCGTGCCGGAATGGTTCGACCACAACGTCGACACGTTCCAGCTGGCCGCACGGGACGATACCGTTCTTTTGGGCACGCCCGGCGGAACCCTTTACCGCAGCGACGATGCCGGCCGGTCCTTCGCGACGGCGGTGGAAGGTCTGTCGCCGATCCGTTGGGTCGGCTTTCACGCGTCGCGGGCGGAGTGAGCCTCGTTCCCGGGGCTTTCCTTCTCCAGCCGGCCGCGGCGCTGCAGGACCAGGGCCAGGGTCCAGCAGGCGGCTGCCCAGGCGCTTCCGGCGATCCAGCCGCCCAGGACGTCGGTCGGCCAGTGGACGCCCAGATAGACCCGGCTGATCCCGACGATGACGGTCACGACCAGCGCAAGCAGGATCAGATAGGCCTTGATGCGGTATCGGCTCTCGGTGCGGGCCAGCAGGGCCCCCAGCGTCAGATAGGTGACGGCGGCCATCATTGCGTGGCCGCTGGGAAAGCTTGCCGTATAGACCTCCATGCCGTGGGGGACGAGGTCGGGCCTGGGCCGATCGAAGCCAAGCTTCAGGACGGTCGACAGGAACTGTCCGCCGCCGACCGCCAGCAAGACGAACAGCGCCGTTCGCCGCTTCCCCCGGAAAAGGAGGTAGAGCATGGCCGCCAGCGTCAGGAAGACGAGGGGCCCCGTGCCTCCGAACGCCGTGAAGTCGCGGCACATCTCCTCGAACCATCGCGGGCCCAGCGGGTCGGAAGGATCGTCCCCGCGGCGGAAGGCAAGAAGCAGCGCCCGGTCAAGCGCTTCCGTTTCGCCTTCGCGGATCCCGTCGGCCAGGGAAACGAAACCCCACACCGCGGCCGCGACCATCCCCGGCAGGACCAGCATCCAGATCTCATAGCGGCCGAAGCGTGACAGCAGGATGTGCCGGGCCTGGGTGAGCGGTCGCTTCATTGGACAAAGGGCATGGAAACGGCATCGTGGGAACGCTAGTCTAACCGGAAACCCCGGTGCGTAGGATCGGGGGGCAGGGCACCCGACCGGAAAATCCGGCGGGTCCCGTCGGGGATCCGGCGGACAGGACCGGGAGGACACCCGTTACCAGGGATTCTCCGTACGGGGACGCAACCTGCGGACAGATAAGAACTAGACTGCGGAGGCTCATCATGGTGAACGTCGGAAGGGCGCCAAGCCGCCTTTCGGGAAGGATTGCGCGAATCGCCGTCACGGCCGGGCTGGTTGCCGGCTGGCCTGCGCTTTCCCAGGCCCAGTCCGGAGAGTTGGTGATCGAAAGCTGGCGCAATGACGATCTCGCGATCTGGCAGGACGTCATCATCCCGGCCTTCAACAAGAAGTATCCCGACATCACGGTCACCTTCTCGCCCACGGCGCCGACCGAATACAACGCGGCCCTGAACGCGAAGATCGAAGCGGGCACGGCGGGCGATCTCATCACCTGCCGGCCGTTCGACGCTTCGCTGGCCCTCTATCAGCGCGGGCATCTGGCGTCCTTGAACGACCTCCCCGGCATCGAAAATTTCTCCGACGTGGCCAAAAGCGCCTGGGTGACCGACGACGGCGCGACTGTCTTCTGCGTGCCGATGGCATCGGTGATCCACGGGTTCCTCTACAACCAGGAGATCTTCGAGGAGCTGGGGCTTGCCGAGCCGACAACCGTTGCGGAGTTCCACGCCCTGCTCGACCGGCTGCAGGAGGACGGCAACTACATCCCGATGGCGATGGGGACCGCCGACCAGTGGGAAGCGGCGACCATGGGCTTCCAGAACATCGGGCCGAACTACTGGCGGGGCGAGGAGGGGCGCCGGGCCCTGATCGCCGGCGAGGACAAGTTCACCGACCCCGAATATGTCGCGGTCTTCCAGGAGCTTGCGTCCTGGGCGCCCTATCTGGGGGACGGTTATTCCGCCCAGACCTACCCGGACAGCCAGAACCTGTTCTCGCTCGGCCGGGCCGCGATTTACCCGGCGGGGTCCTGGGACATCTCCGTCTTCCGGACCCAGGCCGATTTCGAGATGGGCGCCTTCCCTCCGCCGCTGCCCGAAGCCGGCCAGGACTGCTTCATCAGCGACCACACGGACATCGCGATCGGCATGAACGCCGCGGCGAAGAACCCCGATGCGGCCAGGGCATTCCTGGAGTGGACGACGACGGCGGAATTCGCCGAGATCTATTCCAACCAGCTTCCCGGCTTCTTCTCGCTGTCGAAGCACGCCGTCACCGTGGAGGATCCGACGGCCGCCGAGTTCCTGAGCTGGCGGGAGCAGTGTCAGCCGACGATCCGGAACTCCTACCAGATTCTTTCGCGGGGCGAACCGAATCTGGAGAATGAGCTCTGGAACGTCAGCGCCCAGGTGATCAATGGCACGCTTACGCCCGAGGCCGCAGCCCAGCAGATCCAGGACGGGCTGGACAGCTGGTACAAGCCGCAGCAGTGACCGGCCGGGCCGGTTGGCCGATTGCGGGACAGGCCCGGGGCGCCGGACCGGAGGACGGTCCGGCGCGGCCCCGTTCCAGGAAGGAACGCCATGACCTCGCTACTGGCTGAAAATGCCGCTGCCGGCGCCGGGAGGACATCCGTCCGGCGCCGGCGCAGGCCGTTTCCGTGGCATATCGTCGTCTTTCTGGCGCCGGCCACGCTCGTCTACACGGTCTTCTCCGTCTATCCGCTGCTCGACAGCATGCGGCTCAGCCTGTTCGCGGCGGATGCCGCGGGCGTGCGCCATTTCGCCGGGCTCTCCAACTATGTCACGCTGATCACGGATCCGCGCTGGGCAGGGCCGTTCTGGAACGCGCTCGGCAACAATCTCGTCTTCTTCCTGATCCACATGGCCGTGCAGAACCCGATCGGGATCGCGCTTGCGGCCCTGCTCAGCCTGCCCCGCCTTCGCTTCCGCCAGACCTACCGGACCCTCTTGTTCACGCCGACCATGCTGTCGGTCGTGATCATCGGGTTCGTCTGGCAACTGATCCTGAGCCCGGTCTGGGGGGTGGGGAAGGGGATCCTGGCGGCGATCGGGCTCTCGTCCCTGTTCGGCCCCTGGCTGGGGCAGGAAGGCACGGCCCTCATCACGCTGTCGCTGATATCGGTCTGGCAGTTCGTCGGCATTCCGATGATGCTGATCTACGCCGCGCTTCTGAACATACCGGACGACCTGGTGGACGCGGCCGTGGTGGACGGCGCGACCCAGATGCAGGTCTTCTGGCGGGTGAAGCTGCCGCTCATCCTGCCGACCGTGGGTGCCGTCTCGATCCTGACCTATGTCGGCAACTTCAACGCCTTCGATCTCATCTACGCCGTGAAAGGCGCGCTCGCCGGCCCCAATTTCTCGACCGACATCATGGGCACGCTCTTCTACAGGACATTCTTCGGATACCAGCTCCAGCTCGGGAACCCGACGATGGGCGCCGCCATCGCCACCCTCATGTTCCTGATCATCCTGACCGGGGTGATGATCTACTTCTTCGTCATCCAGCGGCGCATGCAGCGCTACGAGCTCTAGCCATGGCGGCGCGCAGGGGTAAGACCTTAGGCGCGGCGGCGGTGCACGGCGTCCTCATCGCCTACACCGTGGTCGCGATCTTTCCGATCCTGATCGTGCTGGTCAATTCGGTGAAGACGCGGCGCGCGATCTTCGGCGATCCGCTCGCGCCGCCGACGCCCGAGACCTTCTCGCTCGAGGGCTTCGCGACCGTGCTTGCCCGGTCGTCCTTCGAGATCTATTTCGCGAACAGCCTGATCGTGACCGTCGCCGCGCTGTTCCTGGTACTCCTGTTCGGGGCGATGGCCGCCTGGGCGCTTTCGGAATACAGGTTCCCGGGCAACAGCCTGATGGCGATCTATCTTGCGATCGGCATCATGATTCCGATCCGGCTGGGCACGATCGGGATCCTGGAGCTGGCGTCCGCGCTCGATCTCGTCAACACCCGGACCATTCTCGTCCTCGTCTACACGGCGCAGGGGCTGCCTTTGGCCGTATTCCTCCTGTCCGAATTCATGCGCCAGCTCCCGCGTGAGCTGAAGGACGCTGCGCGCTGCGACGGGGTCAGCGAGTACCGGATCTTCTTCTCGATCGTCCTGCCGCTGACCCGGCCCATTCTGGCGACCGTCGGCATCTTCACGATGATCCCCATCTGGAACGACCTGTGGTTTCCCCTGATCCTGGCGCAGGCGGACCAGGTCCGGACAGTCACGCTCGGCATCCAGCAGTTCATCGGCCAATACGTGACCGACTGGAACGCGGTCATCGCCTCGCTCACCCTTGCCATCCTGCCGGTGCTGGCGCTCTATCTGCTGTTCTCCCGCCAGCTCATCCGAGGGCTTACGAGCGGTGCCGTGAAATAGCCGCGGCTCTCGGTCGCTCCGCTTCCCGGGTACAGAAAAAATCCTGGAATTTCGCCTCTGCCGATGAGAAGAGAGTGAATATCATTATCATTCTCATTCTCATCGGGTCTTGTTGCGGGAACAGGCATGTAGGAAGCAAGGGATATCGGCCGGGGACGAGGCCGCGGCGTGCGGGGCGTTCTCATGGGAACTACCGCGTTGGTCCTCGCCGGAATGGCCGCGCCGGCGCTGGCGCGGGGCACAGCACAACCGGCTGGGGAGACCGAAGGGCTCGCCCTGGATCCTCTCGTGATCACGACCCAGGCGGAATCGGCTCGCGGTCCGGTGACCGGCTATGTCGCCAGGCGGACGACGACCGGCAGCAAGGTCGACATCCCGATCGAGGAGGTGCCGCAGACGATCTCCGTGATCGGCCGGGAACAGCTCGACGACCAGCAGGTCAGGAAGGCCGACGAGGCGCTGCGCTACGTGGCCGGCGTGCGCGCGCAGCCCTTCGGGCCGGATCATGACACGGACTGGTTCTACATCCGCGGCTTCGACGCGGGACAGACCGGCGTCTTCCTCGACAACCTGCCGCTCTATCAGTACGGGTTCGGCGCCTTCGTCATCGACCCCTTCCTTCTTGAGCGGATCGAGGTGCTGAAGGGACCATCGTCGGCCCTCTATGGCGGCGCCTCGCCGGGCGGGCTCGTCAACTATGTCGGAAAGCGCCCCACGGGCGAGCGCCTGCGCTATGCCGAGACGGGGATCGACAACTGGGGGACGGGTTTCGTCAGCTTCGATCTGGGCGACCGGCTGGATCCCGAGGGCGGGCTGAGCTTCCGTCTGACCGGGCGTCTTGCCGGTGGCGAGACCGAAATCGACTATTCGGACGGGTGGCGCGGGTTCATCGCGCCCAGCTTGGCGTGGCGGCCCGACGACCGGACGAGCCTGACGCTCCACGGCTCGTACCAGCGCATGGATGTCGAGCACACGAGCGGATTCCTTCCCTATGTGGGAACAGTCGTCGACGCACCGTTCGGCAAGATCGAGCCGGGCTTCTTCTACAGCGAGCCTGACATCGACAAGGTCGAACGGGAGCAGGCGATGGTCGGCTACG
>JAJUFW010000715.1 GCA_029263555.1 Alphaproteobacteria bacterium | reverse complement strand
TCCAGCGCCGTGGAAGGCCGGGCGATGCGGTCGGCCCGGTAGAGCACACGCCGCAGCGGGAATTCCCCGACCGGCGTTGCCCCGTCGCCTTCGCGCTTGTCCGTGCGAACGCCCCCCTTGCCGAGGGCGCAGCGCGCCCGCTCCTGCCCCCAGGAAATGTAGCCCTCGGGCGATACGGTTATGATCATGGCCCTCTATGCCCGGTCCCAAACCTCGTCCGGGAGAAGGTGCCGCGATCAGGAGCGGGTGTCGAGCCCGGCCGAGCCGGGTGCAGGGGCTGTGCCGGCGGACTGGCGCCGATAGAGGTCGAGCGCCCGCATCATCGCGTCCGGCACCTGGTGGACCGGCACGATCTGGGCGTTGTCCGGAAGCTCGGCCATCTGCGGCGCCGCAGGCTCCCGGGCGTCGCGCGCCGGAGACGCGCCGGCTTCCGGCAGCCCGTTCTTCGCCTGGAGGGCGAGACCCGCGGCGCTGTCCCGGGCAAGACGCTGAAGCGCGCCGTCCAGCCCGACATCGATCGCGACCGGTGCGCTGGGATCCGCCTCGATGGTCCGGGTGGCCGCCGGACGGGCGGCGTTCGACAGCGGGATGAACCGGCCTGACGGCTGGGAGCGCGGGGTCAGGGGGAAGCCGTTCGGCAGGATCCGGGTGCCGCGTCCGGCCGAGACCGGGGCCGCCAGGGCGGCGGCGGTATCGGCCTCGGCCATGAGGAGAGGCTGCGTCTCCTCCGCCGGAGCGGCATCGGGCCCGTTATCGGAGACGGAAGCCTGCTCTGCAGCCGGCGTCGCGGCGGTTTCGGGCGGCAGCTCCGCATAGACGGGCGCCGGGACATCGCTTCCGCCCTCCCCGTCCTCCCCCCGGACGAGAGCCAGGACGTGCCCATCGATCGACTTGCCGGAGGTCTCGGCGATGATCGCGTCGGCGGCGTTCAGGGCCATGCCGATCGGGCCGCCGAACAGCGTTCCACCTAGGATCCGCGCTTCGGGTCGGATCGTGTCGCCCGTGATTTCCCGGTAGATCGTCGAGACGATCGGGATGTGCTGCAGCGGATTGATGATGTCGACGAAGTCCCAGAAGCTCATCGCCTCGCCGGACGTGCCGCCGGTCGGGCCCACGTCGTCCGCACGCTTCGCCGGCGGCCAGTGGCGCCGGGAAGGTTCGGTGAAGTCGACGGATGCGGGATGGCTCATGGGACGGTTCTCCGGGGGGCATCCACGCAATAGCCATGCCAGACCGGAAACCGGGATCTTCCGCCGCCTGCCTCGCGCCGAAGCCGGATTTCGCCCGGCAAGCTTTGCCGGGTCCGGCAGACTCTGCCGGATCAGAGCAGGTGCCCGCTCCTCAGCTTCTTCGTATTGAGATAGAACTCGTTGTGACCGTTCGCAGGGAACGCATGGGGCACCCGCTCCACGACCTCGATGCCGCAGCGGGCCAGCTGCTCGACCTTGTCGGGATTGTTGGTCATCAGCCGTACGCGGTGGAAGCCGAGCTGCCGCAGCATCTCCGCGGCCGGCAGATAGATCCGCTCGTCGGCGTCGTAGCCCAGCAGCTCGTTCGCGTCGACCGTGTCGAAACGGGCGTCCTGGAGCCGATAGGCGCGCAG
>JAJUFW010000173.1 GCA_029263555.1 Alphaproteobacteria bacterium | reverse complement strand
ACAGCGGAAGCCTCCCGGTGTCCTTCCCGCCGAGCACCGCCGCCCAAAGGCCGGCGGCGATCAACCCGAGCAGAATGAGAAGCGCGCTGAGCGGCGCGATGAATCCGGCCCCGAACGGCCCCCCGAACATCATCCTGTCTCCCTGACATCGAAATCGAACGAAAGCTGGTCATCATCGACCGGCTCGTAGCGTGGATCCAATTCCACCACCACGGGCGTGGTCTGAGGCACGGCGACGAAGGCGCCCTGCTCCTCGTTGGGCAGGCTTTGCCGGCGCGTCATGCGCCAGGCGGTGAAGGCGGACAAGAGCACGCTCACGGCCGCGATGTAGTAGAACAGGCCGTCATTGCCGAGACGTCCCATGACCCAGGACGCCGCCACTGGCCCGGCGATGGCGCCGACCCCGTAGCACAGCAGTAGCCCGGCGGAAGCGGGGACGAGCTGGCTCGGCGTCAGGTAATCGTTCGCATGGGACAGGCTGATCGGATAGAGCGTCAGAGAGAACCCGGAATAGAGCACGACGAGCGGCAGCAGGATCCAGACGCTGACCTGGCCGAGCAGGGCGATCAGCAAGCCGGTGACCGCGGTCGCGGCCGTAAGCCCCAGGATCACCCGCCGCCGGTCGAACCGATCCGAGAGCCGGCCCACCGGCAGCTGGAGCAAGAAGCCCGCCAGGATCGTGATCATCATGAACTGACCGACCCATTCGGCCGAATCCTCGACCCCTCGCGCATAGACCGGCGCCAGCGCGTTGAAGGCGCTGAGGATGAGGCCGGCCCCGAAGCACCCGGCGACGCCGAGGGGCGAGATCCGGATCAGCTCCCGCAGGCGCAGCCGGGCGCCCGGGATCTGGGGCGGGCTTTCGATCCGCGCAAGCGCCAGCGGAACGAGGGACAGGGAGACGGCGATCGCCACGACCGCGAACAGGGCGAAGCCGGATGGGTCCGTCACCCACAGGAATGCCTGGGACGAGCCGGCAGAGAGATAGGTGACGATCATGTAGGTCGACATGACCCGCCCGCGTACCTCGTTCGCAGAGCGGGCGTTCAGCCAGCTTTCCACGATCGTGATCAGGAAAGCCATGCAGAAGCCGGTCAGCATGCGCAGGACCGCCCAGGTGACCTCGTCGAGCCAGAGAGCGTGGACGAGCGCCGAGGCCGAAGCGACAGCGGCAAAGGCGGCGAAGGCACGGATGTGCCCGACCATTTCGACCACGTTCGGGCAGAGCCGCGTGCCGACGACGAAGCCGACCGAATAGAGCGCCATGATCAGGCCGATATGGTCGACCGGCACGCCTTCCTGGTCCATGCGCAGGGACAGCAGCGTCCCGAGCAGGGTCGTGCCGATCAGGAGCACGCCCAGGCTGACCAGCAGCGGCGCAACGGCAAGCAGGACTGAGCGGAAACTGACGGGCATGGCGCGGACGGGAGCCCAGGCGGGAGGCGGGTCTACATACACTCATAAGCCGGGGATCGCGTCGGGGCCAAGGGCCGAATGCGGCGCCCTGTGACGCGCAGGCGACATAAGCTCGAAAGACGCTCTTCCCAGCCTCCGGTGCCGTCGGCTACATCGGATTTCGTCGCCCTTCCCGCCGGACCCCGATCCCCGATGTTCTCGCGCAGAGTTCCATCCCCGAAGCCGCCGCTGCGATGCCCGGCCAGTCCGGCCCGGAGGGAGCGCCGGCCGTGATCGCGCTGTCGCCCGAAATCCTGGATGCGGTCGTCGTCGCCCTCTTTGTCGGCACCTATGTCGGCATGGCCCTGGGGCGGCTTCCGGGCCTGGCGATCGACCGCACCGGCATCGCGCTTCTGGCCGCGACGGGCTTGCTGGTCGTCGGCGCACTGCCGGGTCCGGAACTCCTCGCCGCGGTCGACTTTCCGACGATCGCGATCCTTTTCGGGCTGATGATGCTGTCGGCGCAGTTCGTGCTGGGCGGATTCTACGACCGCGCCGCGGCCGGGATCGCCGCGGCGCGCCACGGCCCGGCGGCGCTCCTGGCCCTAACGGTCGCGGTCGGGGGCACGCTCTCGGCACTGCTGGCGAACGACATCGTCGTCTTCGCCATGACCCCGCTTCTGTGCCAGGGGGTGGCGCGCCGCGGGCTCGATCCGCGCCCCTTCCTGATTGCGCTTGCCGGCGCCAGCAATGCCGGATCGGCCGCAACCGTCGTCGGCAATCCCCAGAACATCCTGATCGCCCAGGCCGGCGGGCTGGACTTCCTGGACTTCCTTCTGGTCTGCGGGCCGCCGGCGACCGCCGGCCTCGCTATCGTCTACGGCACGGTTTATGTCGTCTGGCGCAAGGAACTCCGCCGCAGCCCCCCGTGCGGCACCATCGAGCTGCCGCCCGTCGACCGCCGGCAGACGATGAAGGGGGCCGTCGCCGCGGCCTTCCTAGTCGCCGCCTTCGTCGGCGGAATGCCGCATGCGCTCGCCGCCCTGGCGGTCGCGGCGGCGCTGATCGTCAGCCGGCGCATCGCTACGCGGCGGATGATGACCCAGGTCGACTGGCCGCTCCTGGTCCTGTTCGCCGCGCTCTTCATCGTCAATGCCGCCTTCGCCCGGACCGGGCTCGGCGCCGAGGCGCTGGATTTCCTGGCCCAGGCGGGCCTGCTGCCCGAGCGGCTGTCGGTCCTGGCGCCGCTCACGCTTCTCGCCAGCAACACGGTCGGCAACGTGCCGGCCGTGATCCTGCTCCTGTCCCTGTGGCCGGAGGCGCCGCAGGGCGCGCTCTACGGTCTTGCCCTTCTCTCGACCCTGGCCGGAAACCTGCTCCTGATCGGCAGCGTCGCCAACATCATCGTGGCCGAGCGCGCGGCCGCGTCGGGCGTGCGGCTCGGCTTCGCGGAACACGCAAGATGCGGCGTGCCGATGACCCTCCTCTCCATGGCCGTCGCGGCCCTGTGGCTGGTGGCGGGCGGCTGGATGCCCTGGTAGCGGCAGGGCAGCCGGAAGTCAGCGCGGCTTCAGCTCGAGCGCTACGGAGTTCATGCAGTAGCGGAGCCCCGTAGGCTCGGGCCCGTCGTCGAAGACGTGGCCCAGATGGGCGTCGCAGGCGGCGCACAGGACTTCCGTGCGGGTCATCCACAGGGACCGGTCCTCGGCCGTGGTCACGGCATCGGGACTTATCGGCTGGTAGAAGCTGGGCCAGCCGCTGCCGCTGTCGTACTTGGTGTCCGAATCGAACAGCGGATTGCCGCAGCAGGCGCAGACATAGACGCCAGGGTCCTTGGTAAAGGCGTATTTTCCGGAGAAGGCCGGCTCCGTCCCCTTCCGGCGGCAGACCTGGTACTGCTCGGGCGTCAGCACCTCCTTCCATTCGGCATCCGACTTCTCGACACGGGTGGGCATAGGGGAACTCTCCTTCAGGCACGAGGCAGACGACGTCACCGATGAAATTCGTGCCGCAAGGCGACGGATGCAACAGGTTGCGATAGGGCGGAAGGCGCAAGGCGGCGTCGGGCCGCCGCTCGGTCGCCCCTACCCCCGATTGCCGCCGGTCCTTCCGGCAGGATAACGTGGCGTCGCGCCGGCAGCGGTTTCGGCCGCGCCTTGCAGAACGGAAATTCTTTTCGATGCGGCTGACCGATCCTCCCGCGAAAACGCGTCTCGCCTCGGCCGTCGCCGGCATTCTCGACGGGCTCGGCCTTCCGCTCGAAGACCCGGCGGGCACCCTTCGCTTTACCGGCGACGATCCCGTGGTGCCGTCCTCGTTCCGGATCGGCACGGCGGCGGCCGTCGCCCTTGCGGCCTCTGCCACGATGGCCGCGGCCCTCCACCGGTTGCGCGGCGGACCGCCCCAGACGGTCGAGGTAGACCTAGCCCACGCCGTCACGGAGTGCCGAAGCGAGCGCTACCTGCGCGTCGATGGCGGGCCGGCGCCGGAGCTCTGGGACCCGCTGGCGGGCATCTATGCCTGCGGCGATGGCGGCTTCGTCCGCCTTCACACCAACTTCCCGCACCATCGCGACGGGATCCTCCGGCTTCTCAGCTGCGCGCCCGACCGGGAGGCGGTGGCGGCCGCCATGCTGGCGTGGCCGGCCGCAGGCTTCGAGGCGGCGGCGACGGCAGCCGGGCTGCCCGTCGCCGCGATGCGGTCCTTCCCCGAATGGGACGCAACCGAACAGGGAAGGGCGACCGCCCGCCAGCCGCTGATCGGCCTGCGGCGCGCCGGGGCGGCCGGGCACCGGCGGTTGCCGATCGGAAGCCGGCCGCTTTCCGGCATCCGAGTCGTCGAGATGACCCGGATCATCGCCGGCCCGGTCTGCGGACGGGCGCTGGCCGGCCATGGCGCCGAGGTGCTGCGTCTCATCGGGCCGTCGGTCCCGACGATCACGGCACTCGACATGGATACGGGCCACGGCAAGCGGTCGGCGTGGATCGATCTCGCCGACCCGGCCGGCTGCGACCGCCTGCACGAACTGCTCGCGACGGCGGATGTCTTCGTCCAGTCCTACCGGCCCGGAAGCCTGGACCGGCACGGCTTCGGTCCTGACGAAACGCTGGCCCGCCACCCGCACCTCGTCTACGCCTCCCTCTCGGCCTATGGACCGGAAGGCCCCTGGGCGACGCGGCGCGGATTCGATTCGCTGGTCCAGACCGCGACCGGGTTCAATCACGCCGAAGCCCGGGCCTTCGGCGCGCAGGAGCCGAGAGCGCTGCCCGCCCAGATCCTGGATCATGCCTCGGGACATCTGCTCGCGCTCGGCGTCATGGCGGCCCTGGCCCGCCGGATGGCGGAAGGCGGCGCCTGGCGGGTCGACGTCTCCCTTGCGCGTGTCGGCCATTGGCTGAGAAGCCTGGGGCCCGTTCCCGACGGCGTCACCGCCGCCGACCATGCGGCCGAAGCCGCCCCCGGCTTTCTCGAGGAGGTTTCCTCCGGCTATAGCCGCCTCTCCCGCGTCCGCCCCGCCGCGCGGCTTTCCAAGACGCCGATCCGCTTCTCGCTGCCGTCATCGCCCTACGGCGCAGACGAGGCCGCCTGGCAGCGAGCGGGAGGCTGACCCGCGACCATCGCCGACCGGACAGGCGCTCCGGCCGCGACCGGTCATCGGATCGCCCAACCCCCGCGGGGAATCACGGGCTTTCCGTCATCCCCTCGGTCCCGAAGGGCGGAAGGCGCCGGGGCACGGGGGACGACTGGACGATCGAGGTATTGGTCATCGCATAGGGGGTGATGAGGTCGATGATCCGTTCGAGATCGGCGACCGACGGGACATGGACCCGCGCCAGAAAGCAGTCCTCGCCCGTGACCCGGTCGCATTCCGTGATTTCGGGGATGCCGCGGATGATCTTGGCGACGCGCGCGAGCTCTCCCGGAACGGGGCGGATGCGCAGCCAGGCCGTGATCGGGAGGCCAAGGGCGACGGGCGAGATCTCTGCGCGGTAGCCCATGATCACGCCCGCCTCCTCGAGCCGCCTGACGCGCTCCGCGACGGTCGGCGCCGTGAGGCCGACCGCGCGCGCCAGATCGGCCGTCGAGACGCGGGCGTTGGCGACAAGCATCTGCAGAAGCCTTGCATCGACGGCGTCCAGGCCGCCGCTTTCATATCGAATGCGTTTCAAGGATTCCATCCCCGAATCCGAAGGCAATTTACGGCGATACGCCTTCCATCGGCCATGTATTTCCGGCGCCTGCCCGTCGACAATGTGGGGGTGAGGAGGCACCATGTCATCGTCATCGGGCATATCCCGGGCCAGCATCGTCAATCGCGCAGCAGATCGCGTTCCGCCTCACGCCTGGTTCGGCGTCAGCGCGGTCTTCCACTATCTCGGGCCGTCCTTCGCCGTATTGCTGTTTCCGGCGGTGGGCGTCCTCGGAATCGCCTGGTTCCGGATCGCGTCCGCCGCCATCGTCTTCGCCCCCTTCACGAATCCGTTGCAGGTCTTCCGCGAAGCCGACCGACGGACGAAGGGACTTCTGGTCGCGCTCGGCCTGTGCCTTGCCGTCATGAACACGTCCTTCTACCTGGCGCTCGACCGGCTGCCGATGAGCCTCGTCGCGGCGATGGAGTTCGTCGGCACGATCGGCGTGGCGCTCTACGGCATGAGGACGGCGAGGAACGGGCTCGCACTCGCGCTTGCCGTTCTCGGCGTCTTCATCCTCATCGACGTGAGATGGGCGTCCGATCCGATAGGCCTCTTCTGGTCGGCCCTCAACGCCCTGCTCTTCGTCGGCTACGTCATCCTGGGGCACAAGGTGGCGGAAGGCGGCGCGGACGAGGGCGTCCGGCGGCTGGGTGCCGCGATGGCGATCGCCTTCGTCGCCCTGATGCCGATCGGTGTCGCGGAAGCGGTGCCGGCCTTCGGCTCGGTCACGCTGGTCATGGCCGGCATCGGCGTCGGCATCTGCTCCTCGGTCATCCCCTATGTCTGCGACCAGCTCGCCATGTCCCGCCTGCCGCGGGCGTCCTTCGCCCTCTTGCTGGCGCTGCTTCCGGCGACGGCGACGGTGACCGCCGCCGTCGTCCTGGCCCAGATCCCGAGCCTTCGCGACCTTCTGGGCGTCGCGTTCGTCATGGCCGGCATCGCCCTTCACAGGCCGGCGGAGCCATAGGCCTGGGGTATCGGCACGGGCCTCGTCCCGCCCTTCCTTCAGGCGGACCTT
>JAJUFW010000646.1 GCA_029263555.1 Alphaproteobacteria bacterium | reverse complement strand
GCCGGGCAAGAAGAAGCGGTCGATCCGGATCGTCGGGGCCCGGTCCAACAACCTCAAGAACGTCACCGTGGACGTTCCGCTCGGCACCTTCACCTGCGTCACGGGCGTGTCCGGCGGCGGCAAGTCGACCCTGGTCATCGAGACGCTCTACAAGGCCCTGGCCCGCCAGCTGAACGGAGCCCGCGAGCATCCGGGCGCACCTGACCGCATCGAGGGCGTCGAGTTCCTCGACAAGATCATCGATATCGACCAGTCGCCGATCGGCCGAACGCCGCGTTCCAACCCGGCGACCTATACCGGCGCCTTCACCCCGATCCGCGACTGGTTCGCCGGCCTGCCGGAGGCGAAGGCGCGCGGCTACGGGCCGGGCCGATTCTCGTTCAACGTAAAGGGCGGACGCTGCGAGGCGTGCCAGGGAGACGGCGTCATCAAGATCGAGATGCACTTCCTGCCCGACGTCTATGTCCAATGCGACGTCTGCAAGGGCAAGCGCTACAATCGCGAGACGCTGGAGGTGCTCTATCGGGACAAGTCGATCGCCGATGTCCTGGACATGACGGTCGAGGACGGAGCCGAGTTCTTCAAGGCGGTGCCGTCGATCCGCGACAAGCTTTTGACCCTGAGCCGCGTCGGGCTTGGCTATATCCATATCGGGCAGGCCGCCACGACCCTGTCCGGCGGCGAGGCGCAGCGCGTGAAGCTGGCCAAGGAGCTGTCGCGCCGCGCAACGGGCAAGACGCTCTACATCCTCGACGAACCGACGACCGGCCTCCACTTCGAGGACGTACGAAAACTGCTGGAAGTCCTCCATGAACTGGTCGACCAGGGCAATACCGTCGTCGTGATCGAGCACAATCTGGAAGTGATCAAGACCGCCGACTGGGTCATCGATCTTGGCCCCGAAGGGGGAGACGGCGGCGGCGAGGTCGTCGCCGTCGGCACGCCGGAACAGATCGCGACCGTCGAGCGCAGCTATACCGGGCGCTATCTCGCCCCCTATCTGAGCGCGAACGGGGAGCGCATGCGGGCGTGACGGCCCGTCCCCGCTGGCGAGGCACGGGACCGGTCCGTCGGAATCGGGGGGCGCCTGCGTTGCAGGGGCCTTCCCCCTTCGCTATCTCTCTGGGGAACGGAGCGCAAGGAATCGTAGCCCCATGTCCCTGACCCCCATCCATGTCATCGGCGCCGGCCTCGCCGGCAGCGAGGCTGCCTGGCAGATTGCGCAATCGGGCGTGCCCGTCGTGCTGCACGAGATGCGGCCCGTCCGGATGACCGAGGCGCACAAGACCGACGGTTTCGCCGAGCTGGTCTGCTCGAATTCCTTCCGGTCCGACGACGCCGAACAGAATGCGGTCGGCCTCCTGCACGAGGAGATGCGCCGTTGCGGGTCGCTGATCCTTCAGGCGGCCGACGCCCACAAGGTCCCGGCCGGCGGCGCGCTCGCGGTCGATCGCGACGGGTTTTCCGCACAGGTGACCGAAACGCTGCGGAACCATCCGCTGGTGACGGTCGAGCGGGGCGAGATCGCCGGCCTGCCGCCCGCGGACTGGGACAATGTGATCGTGGCGACCGGCCCTCTGACCTCCCCTGCCCTTGCCGACGCCGTCCGCGACCTCACCGGCGAGGCGGAACTGGCGTTCTTCGATGCGATCGCGCCGATCGTTCATCGGGATTCGATCGACATGTCCCGGGCCTGGCTGCAGTCGCGCTACGACAAGCCCGGGCCGGGAGGATCAGGCGCCGATTACATCAATTGCGCGCTCGACCGTGAGCAGTACGAGGCGTTCGTCCACGAGCTTCTGACCGCACCGAAGACCGAGTTCAAGGACTGGGAGAAGGACACGCCCTATTTCGAGGGATGCCTTCCCATCGAGGTCATGGCCGAACGCGGCGTCGACACGCTGCGCTTCGGGCCGATGAAGCCTGTCGGTCTCACCAACCCTCATACCGGCGAGCGTCCCTACGCCGTGGTCCAGTTGCGCCAGGACAACTCGCTGGGCACGCTGTTCAACATGGTCG
>JAJUFW010000258.1 GCA_029263555.1 Alphaproteobacteria bacterium | reverse complement strand
CGCCGTGCCGGGACTGGTCCCGGACAACATCTTCTTCGAGCACCTGGCCGCCCGCCGGTTTCCGTCCACCTGCTTCATCCGCAGGCCCGAGCAGATGGAATATCTGCCCGAGCCGGACATCTTCCACGACGTCTTCGGGCATGTACCCCTGCTGATCAACCCGGTCTTCGCCGACTATATGGAGGCCTACGGGAATGGCGGGTTGAAGGCGCTGAGCCTGGGCAGCCTGCATTATCTGGCGCGGCTTTACTGGTACACGGTCGAGTTCGGCCTGATCCGCGGCGCGGATGGAATGCGGATCTATGGCGCGGGCATCCTGTCCTCGAAAGGCGAAAGCATCTTCAGCCTGGACGACCCGGCCCCGAATCGAATCGCCTTCGATCTGGTCCGCGTCATGCGGACGGATTATCGAATCGACGACTATCAGGAGACCTATTTCGTGATCGACAGCTTCGAACGGCTGTTCCGCGAAACGGCTCCGGACTTCACGCCGATCTACGCGCGCCTGAAAGGAGCGGAGGATCTCCGACCCGGCAAGGTTCTGCCGGACGACCGCGTCATCCATCGGGGAACGGGCCGGCTGCACTGACGGGAATCCGGGCAAAAAAATTGGGCCGCTCAACGGCGGCCCAAGTTTAGGGAGGAAACGCCCAAGAAGTGCGTTACGACAGCAGGATCAACTGCATGTCGCACTGCACATATGCGCCAACTGGACCGGAAATGCAAGGGGTAATTTTCGGATTCTGCGAAAAATCAGACGGTTACCCGGGATCGCATCCCCTTCCCGCGGACCGGCGTCCGGCAGATTTGCTGCATTGCACAATGATGCGGCAATTCTAAACCTGGTTTATCCTGGTCACGGCTCGTGCAACCAGCGCCCGTGCCGGCTTGTTGAGCATGCGGCACCCGGCGCCGGCGGCATGGGCGCCCTTCCCTTCGGCCCCCTTCCTTCGAGAAAGCGAAACATCCTTGCCCGCAGGTCCCGAAGATCTTGCCCGACTACGCCTCCCCCGGATTCCGCCGGCGCTGTTCCTGGACGTCGACGGAACCCTGATCGAGATTGCCCCGCGTCCGGATCAGGTCCGGATCCCGCCCCGCCTGCCGCCGCTGCTGCTGCGACTCAATTCGCTGCTGGACGGCGCGCTGGCCCTCGTCTCGGGCCGCTCGCTCGCCGATCTCGACCGGCTGTTCGGCGGGATCGGCCTCGCGGCCGCCGGCCAGCATGGGCTGGAGCTGCGCGATCCGACAGGCTCCGTGACCCGGACCGCCATAGACGGGGAGGAACTTGCCGAGATCACGGCCCAGCTCGAGGGCTATGTCCGGTCGGCGCCGGGAACGCTGCTCGAGGAAAAGGGCATGACGGTCGCCCTCCACTTCCGCAACGTTCCCGAACGTGAGGCCGAGGCCCGGGCGCTCGCCCAGGCGCTGCTGCAGCGCCACGGCGAGCGGTTTCACGTCCAGGAGGGCAAGATGGTGCTGGAATTCAAGCCCCGGGGCGTCGACAAGGGAACCGTGATCGAACGCTTCATGACGCTGCCGCCCTTCGCCGGCCGTCTCCCGGTCTTCGTCGGCGACGACGTCACCGACGAGCACGGCTTTGCCGCCGTGAACCGCTTGGGTGGAATTTCGATCCAAGTCGGGGACCGCGAGCCGACGGCCGCCGGCTTCCGGACGCCGTCGGTCGGGAGCATGGCGTCATGGCTGGAGCAGCTTGCCGCGGCGCTGGACGGTGCCGGCCCGTCGCGGGAGGACTGATGTCGGGCCCGGCCGTCGTGGAAATCTGGTATAAGCTTGTCACCGGTCATCGACCGCTGCGGCAGGCGTCACCGGCCGCCGTCCGGCGCCGGTCGCCGGCCGTTCCGGCGGCCCCTCTTCGGAAGTCCTGCCTTTGGCGCCCGCCACCCGTCCGTACGAGGGGCAGCCCTCTTCAGCTCATTCGGCCCGCCGGGCCGGATGTCGGTTCCGCAGTGCCCGGGAGAAAGGTGCCTTGAGTCGTATCGTCGTCGTCTCCAACCGAGTTGCCCCAGTGGACGAGGGCAAGGCGAGTTCCGGTGGGCTTGCCGTCGCGGTGCTGGCCGCCCTGAAGCGGGCTGGCGGCATCTGGTTCGGCTGGAGCGGCGAAATCGCGGAAAACTCTTCAGGCTCGCCCGGCATCCGCCAGGTCGGCAGGTTGACCTATGCCACCATCGACCTCACCCAGCGGGACTACGAGGAATATTACAACGGCTTCGCCAACTCGACGCTCTGGCCGCTGTTCCATTACCGGCTGGACCTGACCGAGTTCTCGCGCCGGACCTACGCCGGGTACTTGCGCGTCAACAGCCTGTTCGCCAGCAAGCTCGCCCCGATGCTGCGCGACACCGACATGATCTGGGTCCACGACTATCACCTGATCCCGTTCGGCGAACAGCTCCGCCAGATGGGCTTCGATCAGCGGATGGGGTTCTTCCTCCACACGCCCTGGCCCGTGCCGGAGATGCTGCTGGCCCTGCCGAACCACGATTCCCTCGTGCGCTCGCTCTGCGCCTATGACGTCGTCGGCTTCCAGACCGAGGGCGACCGCAAGGCCTTTGTCGACTATCTGATCCGGGAGGTCGGCGGGGAGATCGTCGACGGGAACCGCATCCGCGCCTTCGGCCGGACCCTCAGGGTCGAAGCCTTCCCGATCTCGGTCGAGACCCGGGAGATCGAAAGCCAGGCGGCCCAGTCCGCCGGCAGCCGGCAGATCGAACGCCTGCGCGTCAGCCTGGCGGGCCGCGAACTGATCGTCGGGGTCGACCGGCTGGACTATTCGAAGGGCCTGCCCCAGCGCTTTCAGGCCTTCGAGGAGCTGTTCGAGCACTACCCCGCCAATCGCGGCCAGGTGACCTTCATGCAGATTGCGCCGCCGACCCGGACCGAGGTTGCCGAATACGCCCAGATACGGCGGGAGCTGGAGACCATGGCCGGGCACATCAACGGCAAGTTCGCCGAATTCGACTGGATGCCGATCCGCTACCTGAACAAGAGCTTTCCCCGGCGCCGGCTTCTGGGCTTCTACCGGTGCGCCCGGATCGGGCTGGTCACGCCGCTCAGGGACGGCATGAACCTGGTCGCCAAGGAATATGTCGCGGCGCAGGATCCTGACGATCCCGGCGTCCTGGTCCTGTCGCGCTTCGCGGGTGCCGCGCCGGAGCTGGCCGTCGGCGCCATCATCGTCAATCCCTACGACGTGGAGGGCGTCGCGGAAAGCCTCCAGCGGGCCCTGAACATGCCTCGGGAAGAGCGGCGCGAACGCCACGCGGCGATGATGAAGGTGCTGCGGGAGAACGACATTTCCCATTGGCGGGAACGCTTCGTCCAGGCCCTGGAGGCGGCTCCCTACGGCTGAATCAGGCCGCCCCTCAGGCGCCGCTTGGCCCCGGCCGTCCCCTGGCCTAAGCTGGCCGTCACAGCGTTACGACATCGACCGCTTTCCCGGAATCCATGCCCGAAAGCTCCCTGTCCCTCGTCGCCGATCTCGGCGCCACCAACGCCCGCTTCGCCCTCGTCGACTCCTCCGGCATCCGAGACGTCGAGATCCTGCGCGGCGCCGACTATCCGTCCCTGGAGGCGGCGGCCGCCGCGTATCTCGCGCGGATCAGCCCGGACCGCGCCCCCCGTCGGGCGGCCATCGCCATCGCCGGGCCGGTGGTCGGGCAGGAATTCAGCCTGACCAATCTTGCCTGGAGCTTCTCGATCGAGGGGGTCTGCGCAGCGCTCGGGCTCGACCGGCTGACCGTGGTCAACGACTTCACGGCGCTGGCGCTCGCTCTTCCCCATCTCACCCAGGGCGATCTCGCCCAGATCGGCGACGGCACGCCTGAGCCCGGGGGAACCATGGGGGTGATCGGGCCGGGGTCGGGCCTGGGTGTGTCGGGCGTCGTGTCCTGCGGCGACGGCTGGGTCGCCCTCGCCGGCGAAGGCGGTCACGTCACCATGCCCGCCGTCACCGAGCGCGAAGCGCAGGTGCTCGAGCATCTGCACCGGCGCTTCCATCACGTTTCGGCAGAGCGGGTCGTCTCCGGAATGGGCCTCGCCAACCTATACGAAACACTGGCGGCGATCGACGGGGAGGACGACATCCGCCCGCGCGAGCCCAAGGAGATCACCGAGCGGGCTCTCGCCGGCAACGACCCGTTCTGTCTCGAAGCGGTCGAGATGTTCTGCGACATGCTGGGCACGGTCGCCGGCAACCTGGCCCTGACGCTCGGCAGCACGGGCGGGATCTTCATCGCGGGCGGCATCGTGCCCAAGCTCGGCCCCTTCTTCGAGCGCTCGCGGTTCCGCGAGCGGTTCGAGGCGAAGGGGCGGATGCGCCCCTATCTTTCCCGTATTCCCACCTATGTGGTGACCCATCCGTTGCCCGCCTTCATCGGCCTGAAGTCGGTCCTGGAGCGCCAAGGCTGAACGAGACCCCCATGATGTGTTTCCCGACAAACGACGAGGCGCGTCGTTGAGCGCTCGCGAGCTCCCGCCGCTGCCGAGGGTCGACTATCAGTACCCGACCGCCGGCGGCCGGGACGGCTGCATCGCCATCATCGGAGAGGCGCCGGGCAATGAGGAGGTGCGCCAGGGCATTCCCTTCGCCGGCATGAGCGGGCGGCTGCTCAACCGGAACCTGGAGCAGGTCGGGCTGGACAGGCACGCCTGCCTGATCGCCAACGTCTTCCGCTTCCAGCCGCCCGGCAACAAGGTCGGACACTTCTTCTGCTCCCGCACGAGGGCGCGCAAGGAAGGTCTGTCGCTTGCCGAGGAGCTCGGCCCGTTCGGCACGTCGGATTACTGCATCGCGGACTATCGGGGCGAGGTGGAGGCGCTGCGCCGGACGCTCGAGGACATCCGTCCCAAGGCGATCCTGGCCCTTGGCCGCACCCCGACCTGGGCGCTTACCGGACAGAACGGGATCACGCGACTGCGCGGCCAGGTCCTGCCCTGCCGTTTCCTGCCGGAGATCCCGGTGGTGCCGACCT
>JAJUFW010000240.1 GCA_029263555.1 Alphaproteobacteria bacterium | reverse complement strand
GGTCGGAATCCTTCAGCGGCATGACCTATCATCTGGGCACCGACAGCCAGGGACGCGACATCCTGTCGGGTATCCTCTACGGCCTCAGGACCTCGCTTCTCGTCGGCGTGCTTTCGGCCCTGGCGGCGGCCGTCATCGGCACCTCGGCCGGACTGTTCGCCGCCTATATGGGCGGGCGCGTCGAGACGCTGACGATGCGCCTCGTCGACCTTCAGCTGTCCTTTCCGACGATCCTGATGGCGCTCATGATGCTGGCGGTGCTGGGCAAGGGCGTCCTGAACGTCGTGATCGCGCTCATCATCGCCGAATGGGCGACCTATGCCCGGACCGTGCGCGGCACGGCGCTGGTCGAGCGGGAGAAGGAGTATATCGAGGCCGCCCGTTCCCTCAGGGTGCCCGGCTGGCGCATCCTGTTCCGCCATCTCCTGCCGAACTGCCTGGCGCCGGTCATCGTGATCGCCACGATGCAGGTCGCGCGGGCGATCGGGCTCGAGGCGACGCTGTCCTTCCTTGGCCTCGGCGCCTCGGTGACGCAGCCCTCGCTCGGGATGCTCATCTCGAACGGGTACCAGTACATGCTGTCCGGCCTTTACTGGATCAGCTTCTATCCCGGCATCGCGCTGCTCGTGACGATCGTCGCGATCAACCTCGTCGGCGACCGGCTGCGCGATGTCCTCAATCCGAGGAACGCGTAGTGCCGCCGATCCTGCAGGTGAAAGACCTGGTTACCGAGTTCGGCCCGCCGGGCGGGCCGTCGCTGCGCGCAGTCAACGAGGTCTCCTTCTCCCTCGAGCGCGGTAGGATTCTGGGGCTGGTGGGCGAGAGCGGGTCCGGCAAATCCGTGACCGGCTTCTCGATCATCGGCCTCCTGGACCGTCCTGGGCGCATCACCGGCGGCCAGATCCTGTTCGACGGGACCGACCTCACGAAGCTCTCGGGCGAGGAGATGCGCCGCCTGCGCGGCCGCAGGATCGCCATGGTCTTCCAGGACCCGATGATGACGCTCGACCCCGTGCTGACGATCGGCCGGCAGATGGTCGAGGCGGTGCTGGCCCATGAGGCGGTCTCGAAGGAAACGGCCCGGCAGCGAGCGCGCGACGCGCTGGGCCTCGTCGGCATCCCGAGCCCGGAAGAGCGGCTTGCCGCCTATCCGCACCAGTTCTCCGGCGGGATGCGACAGCGCGTGGCGATCGCGATCGCGCTTCTGCACCGGCCCGACGTCATCATCGCGGACGAGCCGACGACGGCGCTCGACGTCACCATCCAGTCCCAGATCATCGCCGAGTTCCAGCGGCTCGTGGAGATGAACGGCACGGCCGTCATCTGGATCACCCACGATCTTGCCATCGTGTCGAGGCTGGCCGACGACATCGCCGTCATGTATGCGGGACGTCTCGTCGTAACGGGTGCGGCGAGCGACGTCCTTTCCGACCAGCGCCATCCCTACACCAAGGGCCTCATCGCCTCGGTGCCCAGCGAGAACAGGCGCGGCGAGCGGCTGGCGCAGATCCCCGGCATGACGCCGAGCCTGCTGAGGCTGCCGCAGGGCTGCAGCTTCCGCCTGCGCTGCGCGCGCGCCACGGAGGCGTGCAAGGCGATGCCGCCCCTGGTCGAGGAGAACGGCCGGGCATTCCGCTGCATCCATCCCGTTCTGGAAGGAGCCGCCTGATGCAGGACCGGGCGGATGCCCTGATCGAGGTCAGGGAGGTGACGCGCCGCTTCGGGCCGAAGCCCGATTTCGCGGCGACGCTTGCGCTCCGGCTGGGCCTGGCCAAGCCGGCGCCCGTCGTCCATGCCCTCGACCGGGTCAGCCTGAAGATACGGCGGGGCGAGGTGATCGGCCTCGTCGGCGAGAGCGGATGCGGAAAGTCGACCCTGGGCCGGGTGATCGCCGGCATCATCCAGCCGTCCGAAGGCGAGGTGCTCTGGCAGGGCACCTCGCTGAACGCGCTGCCGCCGGGGAAGCGCAAGGCCGCGGATCTCGCGATCCAGATGATCTTCCAGAACCCGATGGCGGCGCTCAATCCCCGGATGACGATCGAGGAGATCGTCGCCGAGGCGCCGCGGACCCACGGGCTCGCGAAGCGCGGCGACGGCGCCTATGTCGACCGCTACCTGGCGATGGTCGGCCTCGACCCGGCGACGAAGCGGCGCTACCCGCATCAGTTCTCGGGCGGGCAGCGGCAGCGGGTGAACATCGCGCGGGCGCTGGCGGTGCAGCCGCAGTTTCTCGTGTGCGACGAAAGCGTGGCGGCGCTGGACGTGTCGATCCAGGCGCAGGTCATCAACCTGTTCATGGACCTGCGGGAACAGCTGAACCTCACCTATCTGTTCGTGAGCCACGATCTGGGCGTGGTCGAGCACATCTCGGACCGGGTCGCCATCATGTATCTCGGCCGGATCGTCGAGGAAGCGCCCGTCGAGGAAATCTTCCGCCGGCCGAACCATCCCTATACCAAGGCGCTCCTGTCCGAGGTCCCGCGCATCGAGCGGGCCAAGCGCCGGTTCAAGCCGGTGGCGGGCGAGCTGCCGAGCCCGCTCGACCCGCCGAAGGGGTGCCATTTCCACCCGCGCTGCCCCTATGCGACGGACCGGTGCCGCATCGAGGTTCCGAAGAAGATCGAGATCGCCCCCGGCCACCATTCGGCCTGTCACCTGAACGCCGCCTGAGCGGCTGCGCCCCCGCGAGCCGGCAGCCCCCATCCCTGCAACCGGCAGGAACTGGGTGCTGCCGCGTTCGATTTGGACATAATGGGCCGCCCTCTGCAGCAGGGGTCCCGACAGGAAGGAGCGGCCAATGAACGACGAGACGCGGTGCGTGATCTCCCCGCCAGTTGAGACGGACGGTTTCGACAGCCTCGGCGTCCCGATCTATCGCGCCTCGACGATTCCCTTTCCGGACGCCGAAAGCTATGACACCCGCCATCTCCGGGGCGACGAGGGCTACAGCTACGGCCTGTCGGGCACACCCACCACGCGAGCGCTCGAGAGGAAGATCACGGCGCTGGAGCAGGGGGTGAGAACCTTCCTGGTGCCGTCCGGACAGGCGGCCATCTCGATCGCCATCCTGTCCTTCATCGCGGCCGGCGACCGGATCCTCATCGCCGATACTGTCTACCCGCCGCTGCGCGACTTCGCCGTGCGGGATCTGGCGAAGTTCGGCGTCGACGTCGTCTTCTACGACCCGACCGCTCCGGAAGAGGTCGAGCGGCTCATCACGGACAGGACCCGAATCGTCTGGGCGGAATCCCCCGGATCCACCACGATGGAGATGCAGGACATCGCCCGGATCTCCGAGATCGCCCATCGGCACGGCGCGCTGGTCGGCTGCGACAATACCTGGGCGACACCGCTCAACTTCAAGCCCCTGGCCCATGGCGCCGACATCGTCGTAGAAGCCCTGACCAAGTATTTCTCCGGCCATTCCGACGTGCTGATGGGGTCGATCACCCTTCGCGACGCCGGGGCCGCCCGGACCGTGAAGGACACGTTGAGCCGCCTGGGGGTGGGCGTCTCCCCGGACGATTGTTCGCTGGTCCTGCGCGGCATGGAGACGATGGCGGTCCGCCTACGCCACGCCGCGCAGGTGGCGCGCGACCTGGTCGACTGGATCGCCGGCCAGCCGACGGTCGCGGAGATCCTCTATCCGCCGCTTCCGGCATCGCCCGGCCACGCCCTGTGGCGCCGGGATTTCCGGGGCGGAAGCGGCGTCTTCAGCATCGTCTTCAAGCCGGAGGCGGTGCCCCACGTCCATGCGGCCCTCGACACGCTGAAGGTCTTCGCCATCGGGGCGTCATGGGGCGGGACCCGCAGCCTGGTGGCGCCGATGCGCGTCAGGCAGTTCCGCACGGCCCGGCCATGGACGGGCGACGACCTCGTCCTGCGGATCAGCGTCGGGATGGAAGCGGCCTCGGACCTTATGGAGGACCTCTCCCGCTTCTTCGACTGCCTGAACGGTCGATCCGCCCCGGGCCCGGAGGCGCAATCGGGGGCGTGACGCGCCGAAATGCAAGTCCGCCAGGACCCGGAGGCCCGGCGCCCACCCCCGTCAGGCGCGCGCGGCCCGTTGCGCCACCGGGCGACAAGTCCGCGGGGGCCCGGAAGATCGAGCCGTCGACCCCATATTTCCTTTGCTTGTTTCGGACCTGGAACGGCCGTAGGAAGGGCGATCATGAGTGCACTTCGCCCCGCCGCCCTTGCCCTAACGCTTTTCATCACGGCCGCCTGCGTGAGCTACACGGCCGAAGGCTACCGCCAGATGATCGGGCAGTTCCTCTATGGATCGGTCGACAATGTCGCGATGCAGTGGGGACCGCCCGAAAGGGTCTATTCCCTCACCAACGGCGACACGGTCTATGAATGGCTCGTCCTGGAGCCCGTCACGACCGATCCCTATACGCGGCAGATCCCGACATCGACCGTGACCAGGGGTCGGGTCGTCGTCGACGGCCCCCACGGGCCGGTCGAGCGCGAAATCGACATGCGGGTTACGACCTACCGCACCATCCTGGAGCCCGGAGAGCATTACGTTCGGGAATGCACGACGCGATTCGCCGTCGATCCCTCCGGCGTCATCGTCGATGCGGAGTTCGACGGGAACGGATGCGTCGCGCCCGTGAAGGACGGGCGCCTGGCGCTTTCGCCGCCGAGCGACGCGGCCATCCAGTATGCGGGCCATCTCGCCCTGTTCCACGGCATGCCGATCAGGGACTTCATCGCGGCGAACGGGAAGCCTGAGGATTCGGCCGGGCTCCTGAACGGCAACAGCGTCTACCGCTTCGTCAAGGAACACACCCGCCACTACGGGCCAACGACGCGCAACCTTCCGATCAGGACGGTGAAGGAAGGAAAGGTCACGCTGGAAGGGCCGAACGGGCCCTTCACCAGGGACGTATCCTTCGAGGAGACGACCTACGAGACGGTCCGGGTCGAGCGGAAACCCGTGACCTTCTACTGCCACGCGGTCTTCACGGTCGACCCGCAGGGCATCATCGTGGGCTCCAGCCATATGGAAGACGAATGCGACCTGGAATGGGCTCGCTTCCGCAGGCTCTGAACATGCGAATGGCGAAGGGGTCGGCTCCTCGGCCCCGCTCCCGGAGCCGCGTGCCGGACCACCCGGGGCGTATCGGCGAAAGGCGCGGCTGAGCAGGCCGGCTTTCCCCGACCTTCCTTCCCGTTGACGCGAGGGGAATCTCCTCGATCCGCGGGGCTTGAGGACCGCTCCGACCGTTCGATGGTTGTTCAGCGAGAGGCCGTCGCCCCGCTGC
>JAJUFW010000577.1 GCA_029263555.1 Alphaproteobacteria bacterium | reverse complement strand
CGCCGACACCTTGGGCGAGTTGGGGCTCTTTTACCGTCTCGCGGCCGTGGCCTTCGTCGGCAAGTCGCTGGTGCCGCTCGGCGGCCAAAATCCGCTCGAGCCGGCGCGGCTCGGCTGCGCCGTGGTGCACGGCCCGCACATGACCAACTTTCCCGAGATCGTGCAGCAGCTTGCCGAGAACCGGGCCGCCCTGGAGGTTTCTGGCGCCACGGATCTGGCGGCCGCGCTTCGCCGGCTGACGGGTGACGAGGCCGCCCGCCGCCGGCTTGCGGATGCCGCGGCCAGCGTTGCCGGGCGGAACCGATTCGTCCTGGATGCCGCCCTTGGAGAGATCCTGCCTCTGCTCGACCGGGAGGCGCGGGCATGAAAGCGCCCAGATTCTGGTACCGGCGGCCGGGGATTGCTGCCGCCCTGCTCAATCCCGTCGGCCAGCTCTATGACGCGGCCGGCCGGCTGCGCCGGGGAACGACGCGGCCCTACCGCGCCGGCATCCCGGTCCTTTGCGTCGGCAATCTGGTGGCCGGCGGCGCCGGCAAGACGCCGGTCGCCCTGGCGCTCGCCCAAATCCTGCTGGACCGGGGAGTCGGCGTCCACTTCCTGACCCGCGGCTATGGCGGGCGTGAACGGGGTCCCGTCCTGGTCGATCCGCAGCGCCACGACGCCGCCGCGGTCGGGGACGAGCCGCTGCTCCTGGCCGGGACGGCGCCCACCTGGGTCGCCCGCGACCGGGCGCGCGGCGCGATGGCCGCCGGGGCTGCGGGCGCGGCCGCCATCGTCATGGACGACGGCTTCCAGAATCCCACGCTTCACAAGGATCTTTCGCTGATCGTGATCGACGGCGAAAGCGGCTTCGGCAACCGCCGGATCATCCCGGCAGGCCCGCTCAGGGAGGCGCCGGGCCGCGCCTTCGCCCGGGCCGATGCCGCAGTGATCATGGGCGAGGACCGGCAGGGCCTGGGGGTCGAGCTTGCGGCCAGGGGAACTCCGGTTCTCCACGCCCGGTTGGCGCCGGCCGGCCCGGCCGAATGGCTCAGGGGTACCCCGGTTGTGGCCTTCGCCGGCATCGCCCGGCCGGCGAAGTTCTTCGACACGCTGAAGGGCCTGGGGGCAAGGATGGTCGCCGATTTCGCCTACGGGGACCATCACCCCTTCCAGCCCGAAGAGATCATGCAGATGGTGGAACTCGCCCATGACGCGGAGGCGCTTCTCGTCACGACCGCCAAGGACCATGCCCGATTGCCCGAAGAGATCCGGCCGATGGTGAAGGTGCTTCACGTCCAGGTCTCGTGGGACGATCCTGCGGCGCTTGCCCGCGTTCTTTCGCCTGTGCTGGACCATGTCGCGTAGCCGGCGCTCACCGGGCCATCTGCGCCTCCAGAGGTGGGTTTTTCATCCGCTTCAGGCGGCGCTGCTCTATGCGCTTCTGGGGCTGTTCCGCATGCTGCCGGTCGACTGGTCGTCCTGGCTGGGCAGCCGGCTGCTCCGCACGATCGCGCCCCTGATGGCAGGGCCGAAGCGGCGGGCCCGCCGGACGCTCGCCATCTGCTTCCCCGACATGGACGAAAGGGAGCGCGAGAAGATCATTGCCGGGATGTGGGACAATCTCGGCCGTGTCGCCGGCGAATATCCCCATCTCACCCGCATCCTGGACGATCCCGGACGGGTCGAGATCGTCCACCGCGAGCGGTTCGAGGCCGCCCGTGCCGCCGGCCGGCCGGTCGTGCTGATCAGCGCCCATCTCGCCAATTGGGAGATCGCGGCCCATGCCGCGGGCCGGCTGGCGCCGCCAGTCGCTCTGATCTACCGCGCCCCCAACAACCGGCTGCTCGACCCCGTCATCCGGCGCCTGCGCGAGAACCCGGGTCTTCGTCAGCTGCGCAAGGGGTCGGAAGCGGCCAAAGGATCGGTCAAGATTCTGAGCGAGGGCGGCACCCTCGCCCTACTCGTCGACCAGCGCCTTAGCTCCGGCATTCCGGTGCCGTTCTTCGGACGGCCGGCCATGACCGCGCCCGCCGTGGCGCAGTTCGCGATGCGCTTCGACGCGGTGATCCTGCCGGCGCAGCTCTGCCGGCTGGGCGGGGCACGGTTCAGGCTGGTGATCGAGGAGCCGATCGAGGTGCCGCGATCAGGCGACCGCGCGGCCGACATCCTTGCGGTCATGACCCGGGTGAACGAAACCCTGGAGCGATGGATCCGCGAACATCCGGAGCAATGGCTCTGGATCCATCGCCGCTGGAAGGACTAGCCCCGCCGGCGGCAACCTGCCCCGGCGAGGCGTTCCCCGGCAGGCTACGCCTTCCCGGCCAGCGCCTTCAGATGTCCGGCAATGACCTCCGGCACCTCGAGCGGCGTGAAATGACGGACGCCCTCCATGACATGCAGGGTCGCGCCCGGAATCCGCTCGGCCATGTAGGTG
>JAJUFW010000565.1 GCA_029263555.1 Alphaproteobacteria bacterium | reverse complement strand
CTCGACCTTCGTCATGACCGCGCTCGGCCGCATTCCCGTGCCTGCCGGGATCGCCGCCATGCAGTCGATCAACCGCGCGGTGCTCAACCGGGCGTTCCTGACGGCCTTCCTGGGCACCGCGGGGATCAGCCTAGTGCTGGCGGCGATGGCGCCGTTCCGCTGGTCGGCCTCGGGAACCCCGCTCGTCCTGGCCGGCGGCCTTCTCTATCTCTGCGGATCGCTTCTGGTGACGATCCGCAGCAACGTTCCGATGAACGACGCCCTGGCCCGGGTGACGCCCGAGAGCACCGAGGGCGCCGAGCTCTGGGCCCGCTATCTCGTGAAATGGACCGCCTGGAACCATGTCCGGACGGCGGGTTCGCTGGCCGCATCGGCCGCGTTCATCGCCGCGCTCTGCCGGCAGGCGGCGGGATAGAGCCGGCTCTGCCCCGTCGGACGGGCAGGGGTCCCCTGTGCTATCATCGCCCCGGATGCGGATCCGGTCCCGCCGGGAGGCGACGAGGCATGGACACCGAGGCATCGGTCGCGCGGCACTACGCGCCAGAGGAGCTGGAGCGGGTGATCGACCGGGCGCTTGCCGCCGCGGGCCTGGATCCGACCTGGCCGAGCGCCGACGATCTGGCCGCGGTCGATGAGTTCCACATCGGCGGCCGCGCCGCGACCGCCGACTTCGCCGCCGAGCTCGGCATCGGACCGGGCCGCCATCTTCTCGACATCGGCTCGGGCCTCGGCGGACCGGCCCGCTATTTCGCGCTAGCCTATGGCTGCCGCGTCACCGGCATCGACCTGACCGCGGATTTCGTCCGCGTCGCCGCCGCGCTGGCGGAACGGGTCGGGCTGGGCGGTCTCGTGACCTACCGGCAGGGCAGCGCCCTTGACCTGCCCTTCGAGGCGGAGAGCTTCGACGGCGCCTACATGCTGCACGTCGGCATGAACATCGAGGACAAGGCGGCGCTGTTCGCCGGCATTCGCTGGGTGCTGAGACCGGGCGGGGTGTTCGGCATCTACGACGTAATGCGCTTCAGCGAGGGCGCGATCCGCTTCCCGGTCCCTTGGGCGTCGGAGCCGGGCACGAGCTTCGTCGAGTCGCCGGAACGCTACCGCACCCTGCTGCGCCGGGCCGGCTTTGAGATCCTGAAGGAGCGCGACCGGCGGAGCTTCGCGATCGACTTCTTCAACGAAATGCGGGCGCGGGCGGCGAAGGCGGGACCGCCGCCCCTGGGCACCCATCTGCTGATGGGTGAAGCCGCGCCGCAGAAGATCGCCAACATGATCGATGGGCTGGAACGGGGGCTGATCGCCCCCGTCGAGATCGTTTCACGCCGGACCTGAACCTTCAGGCCGACTTGCGGCGGCGGGACGCCCGCTTCGGCGCAGCCGGTGCCGGCTCTTCCGCCGCCGGGCGCTTGCGGCCAAGGCCGATGCTCTTCGCCAGCTCGGACCGGGAGGCGGCGTAGTTGGGCGCGACCATCGGATAGTTGGCCGGAAGGTCCCACTTCGCCCGATATTCTTCGGGGCTCATGTTATAGGCCGTGCGCAGATAGCGCTTGAGCATCTTCAGCTTCCGGCCGTCCTCGAGGCAGATCAGGTAGTCCGGCGTCACGGACTTGCGGATCGGCACCGCCGGAACCGGCGTTTCCTTGGCCTGGGCGGGTGCCGCGCCCACCGTTTCGAAGGCCCGATGCACCGCGGCAATGGCCCCGACCAGCTCCTCGGGAGTCGCGGGGTTGTGCGCAGCCCAGGCGCTCACGACATCCGCCGTAAGCCTGACCAGATCCTTGTGCTCCATCGATATCCAGCTTTCGGAAGGCAAAGAAGAATGCGCTTTATATCGAATAAAAACTCGACGACAACAAGGGATCCATGAAGATCTGTGAGAAAAATCGGATCTCTATTTCTCGACTGTTGCGCACCGACGCCAGTTCCGAGGGCGGCGGCCAAGCCCCCCGGATGCAGCCCCTTCGGCATACCATGGACGGTGCCCCTATCAGGCCCGATTGACAGTCCGCGCGCGCCGCCGCACCTTGCCGCCATGGCAAGCATCCATGCCACCTGTGTCGCTCTCGAGAACGGCTCCGGCACTTCGCCCGGTCTGATCGGCGTTCTGCTGCGGGGCCCGAGCGGCAGCGGCAAGTCCGACCTGGCCCTGCGGCTTGTTGACGCAGGGGCCCTTCTGGTCGCCGACGACCGGGTCGTGCTGGCGCACGAGGACGGAGCGGTCGTCGCGCGGCCGCCGGCCGCGCTCGCCGGGCTCCTGGAAGTGCGCGGCGTCGGTCCGTTGCCGGTTCCGGCGGCGCCCGCGGCCCCGGTCCGCCTCGTCGTCGACCTGGTGCCGCCGGATCGCGTCGAGCGGCTGCCGGACCTGCGGCGCTGTTCCTATCTGGGAATCGAGCTGCCCCTGTTCGCGCTGTGGCCCGCGTTCCTGGCCGTCGCTCCCCGGGGACGGTTGGCGGTGCGGACGGCGAGCTGGAGCGCGGCCGCCGCCCTGG
>JAJUFW010000638.1 GCA_029263555.1 Alphaproteobacteria bacterium | reverse complement strand
TCGGGCGCCAGCTCCTCGATCAGGGCCCGTCCCTTCTCCGTCAGCGCGATCCGCCGGCGCCGCGGCCCGCGGCTGGTCCTGATCCGTTCGACCATGCCCAAGTCCACCAAGCCCTTGAGGATCCGGGAAAGGCTGGGCGCCAGCAGGCAGACCCGCTCCGCGATCGTGGTCGCGTCCAGCGGTTCTTCCTCCAGGACGCGCAGCACGCGCCATTGCTGCTCGGTCAGACCGCGTGCCCGGAGAGCCGGCCGGAAATGGATCATCATCGCCTCCCGCGTCCGCAGCAGCGCGAGCGGTAGCATCTGGACGACCGGGGGCAGAATCGGATTGTGCATGTCCGGCCCTGCCGCGGCACCGGCAACGCCGGACACAGGGGGCCTGCCGTTGCGTCCCCCGGCCCCCCTCTCCCGTGTCGATATGCTTTGATCCCGGACATTCGGCGATAGCACCATGTCTTCAGGCTCCCTCCCGGTCAGTCGTCCTTTGTCGGCGCACCCGGCAAGGGAACCCCGTGCCGGGTCGGTGGCAGCCCACGGGACCGGATTCCCGGCCTCCTCGGGGCGGCACGCCGCAAGGTCGTTACCGTTAAGATTGTATGAACAAGGCGCCGGAAGCCAGCAGATCGTGGTCCCGGCCGCCGAATCCGGCCTCTGTCCACCGCTCCCGTATGACGATCCTCATGGCCGCGGATCATGGCCGCCTTGCGCAGACCTGACCCGGCGGGACTGCATCGCCGCGGGCATAGTCCTGCATCGCCCGCCGGTGTTCCGAAGGGCGGCTACAAACAAGACGACAAACAATTTGTTTGCCTCGGGGGCCGGCTCTCCGGAATGCTGGCGAAACGATTGGGCAGACCGGGGGCATTCGTGAGCACGACAGCAGTACCTGTCGAAATCCGACGCGCAGCCATCATGCGCGCGGCAAGCGGCTCGCTACTCCCCTAGCCGGGCTTTCTTCCGCTTTCACTTCCTGAAGAGACGATCATGGTTGCATTGAAGGATCCGACCCTGTTGCGGGACCGCTGCTATGTCGCCGGCGCCTGGACCGGCACGCCGGCCGACCCGGTCGAGAATCCGGCGACGGGCGAAGTCATCGCCCGCGTCCCGCGCTTCGGCGAAACGGAAGCCACGCAGGCCGTCGAAGCGGCGGCGGCGGCCTTCCCGGCCTGGGCCGGGAAAACGGCGAAGGAACGCTCCGCCATCCTGCGGCGATGGTTCGACCTCCTGATCGCCCATCGCGAGGATCTTGCGCTGCTCATGACCAGCGAGCAGGGCAAGCCGCTGGCCGAGGCCCTGGGCGAGGTCGACTATGCCGCGTCCTTCGTCGAGTACTATGCCGAGGAAGCGAAGCGCATCTACGGCGAGACCATTCCCACCCATAGGACCGATGCGCGAATCATGGTGATCCGCCAGCCGATCGGGGTGGTGGCCGCAATCACGCCGTGGAACTTCCCGGCCGCCATGATCACGCGCAAGGTCGCCCCGGCCCTGGCCGCCGGCTGCACCGCCGTGGTCAAGCCGGCGCCGGAAACGCCCCTCACCGCGCTTGCGATCGCCGTCCTGGCCGAACGCGCCGGCATCCCGGCCGGGGTCTTCAACGTGCTGACCGGCGACGCCCCGGCCATCGGCCGGGTCTTCACCGAGCACCCGGCCGTCCGTTTCGTCGGCTTCACGGGTTCGACCGAAGACGGCAAGCTGCTCATGCGCCAGGCGGCGGGAACGGTGAAGAAGGTCGGGCTGGAACTGGGCGGCAACGCCCCCTTCATCGTCTTCGACGATGCCGACCTGGATGCCGCGGTGGAAGGCGCGGTCGCGGCCAAGTTCCGCAACATGGGCCAGACCTGCGTCTGCGCGAACCGGATCTATGTCCAGGACGGGATCTACGACCGCTTCGTCCAGGTCTTTGCCGAGAAGGTGGCCCGGCTCAAGGTCGGCAACGGCGTGGAGACCGGGGTCGTCCAGGGACCGCTGATCAACGCCGAGGCCGTGGAGAAGGTCGAGCGGCACATTGCCGACGCCGTGGCGAAGGGCGCGAAGGTGGTCACGGGCGGCGACCGCCACACGCTGGGGCGCACCTTCTTCCAGCCG
>JAJUFW010000574.1 GCA_029263555.1 Alphaproteobacteria bacterium | reverse complement strand
GATCTCGAGCCTGACGCACGGGACGCTCGAACAGGATGTCGACCTCGATGGACGGGATCCGACGCCGGGACCGGCGCCGAGCAAGACCTGTCCGGAATGCGAGGCCGAGATCCCGCTCGCCTCGACCGAATGCCCGTTCTGCGGCGCGGACCTCACGCGCGAGGGCTCCGCGCCTTCGCGCGGCAGCTCGCACCCGCAGATCGGGCATTCGGTGACGGCGATCGGGATCTCGGCCTTGCATTCGGGGCAGAGTTTCGTCGGGGCTTCCCCCGGCGTCGGAACGCGCCCGTCGAGATCGACATCCTGTTCCAGCGTGCCGTGCGTGAGACTCGACGTCCCGAAGTCGAGTACGATGCAGTCGGTCTTCACGATGCCGGGATGTTCCTCGGGATCGACGGTGCGCAGGCCGCGCCCGACCATCTGGATCATAGTGGACTTGTAGGAGCTTGGGCGCAGCAGCACGACGCAGGAGGTGGGCGGATGGTCCCAGCCCTCGGTCAGCACCGCCACGTTGACCACGACGCGGATGCTGCCCGCCGCATAGTCGGCGAGGATCGCCTTCCGCGTCTCGGCCGTCAGATCGCCGTGGATCAGCGCGGCGGAAACGCCCGCGGCCCGGAACGCGTCGGTGACGTGCTCGGCATGCGCGACGGTGGAGCAGAACACCACGGTCTGCCGGTCGCCCGCCTTCTCCTTCCAGTGGCGGATCACCTCGTCGGTGACCGGGGCGCGATCCATGATGCCCGCCACTTCCGCCATGTCGAAATCCGACATGGTCTTGCGGACGGACCGCAGCTCGTCCTGGACTCCGACATCGATGACGAAGGTGCGGGGCGGGACCAGATGGCCCGAGGCGATCAGTTCGCCCAGCCGCACCTGGTCGGCGACATTGTCGAAGACCTCGCGCAGGCCCTTCCTGTCGCCCCGGTTCGGCGTCGCCGTGACCCCGAAGATCCGGGCGTCGGGATTGGCCGCGCGTACACGGTCGATGATGCGGCGGTAGCTGTCGGCAACGGCGTGATGCGCCTCGTCGACAACCAGCAGGTCAAGGCGCGGCATGTCGGCGAGGTTCGAGGCCCGCGCCAGCGTCGGCACCATGGCGAAGGCGACCTGGCCGCCCCAGGACTTCTCCGTGGCGTCGATGACCGAGGTGGCGACGCCCGGCACCACGCGCTGGAACTTGGCGCGGTTCTGAGCGGTCAGCTCGTCGCGATGCGCCAGCACGCAGGCCTTCGCGCCGTCGCCGATCATCTCGCCGGTGACCGCCGAGAGCATGATGGTCTTGCCCGCGCCGGTAGGCGCCACGCCCAGCGTGTTGCCGCGGGAAGCGAGCGCAGCCACGCTGCGCTCGACGAAGGTCTTCTGGCGGGGGCGCAGGCGCATGGCCGGTCTCCCCCTTACTGCGCCCAGCTCGGCCGACCGGCGAACCCGGGGGCGGACGCGGGCTGGCCGGGCTGATGTGCCGGTGCCGCAGGGGCGGTCTGCTGCTGCGCATGCCCGGCTGCACCCTGTCCGCCGAACTGCAGCGCCGCCGTCCCCATGATCTGCGCATAGTCGCGATGATCCGGCGTGACCGCGCCGCGGATCTCGTTCTTGTCGTCGCCGCTGGCGTCGGTGCCGATGTCGATGCGGGCGATGAACTCGATCCCGTCGAGATCGGCGAAGCCGTTGATCCGCCGCGCCGCCTGCGCCTCGGCCGACATGTCCTTGTCGGAAATCCCGCGGGCCGAGTTCAGCATTCCGCGCACGAGGCTGCGGCCCATGTTGGCCCAGTCGGGCCCCTTCGGGCTGTAGAGCCCGATCAGGGTGAAGACCTTGCGCCGGGCATACTGGCCCTCGGTCACCGTGAACTCGCCGTTCAGATAGACCGCACCCGTCGAGCCGCGCGTGGCATACCCGCCGGTCCAGCCTTGCGACGGATCGTCGAAGCCCCCCGGACGGATGGTCAGGCGCACCTTGGCCAGCGTGCCCTTGGGGATCAGGTTGGTGTTGCTCTGCGCGTCGTTGAAATCGTTCCAGGAACCCATGGGGAACCTCCTTTTCTGATCAGGATTGCGGTTGGGATTGGGCGTCGGCCGCCGGATCGGCGGGTGGCGGGGTGTAGGTCAGGCGCTTGGGCGCTGGCGCGACGGGGGCGCGGATCTTCGTCATCAGGCGGCCGAGGTGAGGCTCCTCGACCTGATCCAGACGGCCCGAGCGGTCCTTCGCCGGAAAGCCCCAGGGGTTGATCGTCTGGCAGACGAAGGCGCGATACGGATCGCCTTCGGCCTTCAGCTCCGCCATGGTGATCACCTCGTCGACGATCCCCGGCAGCTCCAACCCGGTCTTCGAGCCGTCGATCTGCGGCTGGAACACCTTGCGGTTGAAGTCGTCGAGCTTCTCGTCGAGGATCCCGACGAACCAGACGTTCTTCGCCCGCGTGTGCTGGAGATG
>JAJUFW010000111.1 GCA_029263555.1 Alphaproteobacteria bacterium | reverse complement strand
CTCGATCTCGGTCAGCCCGGTCTCATGGAGAAGTTCGGCGAGCTTGCGGATCAGATCGCCGTCGATGTCGAAACTGGCCATATGTTCACTCTTTACCTTCGATGAGCCGCGCCATCGCTTCCAGGGCCAGAAGATAGCCCTGGGCGCCAAGGCCGCAGATAACTCCGTTAGCCACCAGGCTGACATAGGAGTGGTGCCGAAATGATTCGCGCCGGAAGATATTCGACAAGTGTACTTCAACCACCGGCAGTTCGGCTGCAGTCAATGCGTCTAGAATGGCGATGGACGTATGGCTGTACGCACCGGCATTCAAGATGATGCCGTCATGACTGGACCGGGCCTCCTGAATCCAGGTGACCAGTTCCCCCTCCAAATTGGATTGCCGGAAGTCGACCGCGAGGCCCAGGCTTTCGGCCCGGTCCGCACAGGCGGCCTCGATATCCCCCAACGTGTCGCGTCCGTAGAGAGCTGGTTCCCGGACCCCCAGCATGTTGAGGTTCGGTCCGTTGAGGATGAGGATCGTCGGCTCGTCCGACAGGATCGCCGTCAAGGTTCTTCATCCCGGTGATTGACGTTTTCCGGCGCGGTGCGCCCGCGCGTTTATAACACGGCCGCGACTGGGAGCAACAACCGGAGAGCGGGTGGCGTGCCCCGCGCTGGATCCCGCCGCGCGCCTGCGGGATCCGCGCGGGACCCTTGTCGGTTTCAGTGGAAGCCGGCCGGTGCCGCGGAGGAAGCGAACCCGTTCCTCGGGAAAGAGGAGGGCGGTTGCCCAGGGCCCGGCGGGACCGCCTGCCGATCAGGGAGGAAGCGATGCGTCAGTGGATCAACCTGCCGAGAATCGAAGGGCAGGCGTCGCGGCAGGCGCATGCCGATCTGCCTGACGGAACCTTCGAGCGCGAACTGGGCAAGGAGGGCTTCTTCGGCCCGGCCACCCACATGTATCACCGTCATCCGCCGACGGCCTGGATCGACTGGGACGGCCCCCTGCGGCCGCGGGCCTTCGACCTGACGAGGATCGACGCGCCCCAGCCCTCGCCCTGGGATGCCTTGACCGTCCTCTGCAATGCGGGCATCAGGATCCGGTTCTGGCGGGCGCCGGCGGCGATGGACCACTTGGTCCGGAACGCCGACGGGGACGAGCTGCTGTTCGTCCACGAGGGCGCCGGGCACCTGTTCTGCGACTACGGCCATCTGGCGATCGCCAAGGGCGACTATGTCGTCCTGCCCCGTTCGACGATGTGGCGCATCGAATGCTCCGAACCCGTGACCGTGCTTCTCGTGGAGGCGACCAACGGCAGCTACCGGCTCCCGGACAGGGGGCTGGTCGGCAAGCATGCGATCTTCGACCCGGCCATCCTGGACGTGCCCGCGATCGACGACGACTTCCGCCGCCAGCAGGGGGAGACGGAAACGCGTGTCCGGATCAAGCGCCGCGGCGAGATCTCGACGGTGACCTATCCGTTCAATCCGCTCGACGCCGTCGGCTGGCAGGGGGATCTTGCGCCGCTCCGGCTCAACGTCAGGGATATCCGCCCGCTGATGAGCCACCGCTATCACCTGCCGCCCAGCGCCCATACGACCTTCGTCGCCGGGCGCTTTGTGGTCTGCACCTTCGTACCGCGCCCGTTCGAGACCGACCCCGGGGCCATCAAGGTGCCGTTCTTCCACAACAACGACGATTACGACGAGGTGATCTTCTATCACGCCGGCAATTTCTTCAGCCGCGACAACATCGGTGCCGGCAGCCTGACCTTCCATCCCTGCGGCTTCACCCACGGCCCCCATCCGAAGGCGTTGGCGGGCATGCTCAAGCCGAAGAAGGAGGCGACGGACGAATATGCCGTGATGATCGACAGCCGGGATGCGCTGGATCTGGGCGACCTGCCGGAAGGGGTGGAGAACCGGGACTACGTCCATTCCTGGCGCGCCCCCGGATCGGATGCGGGGACGGACCGCTGAAGGAGAGGCCCATTGAAGCTGGCGTCGTTGAGGGAAGGTGGCCGGGACGGTACGCTGGTCGTGGTCGACCGGGACCTGAGCCGCGCGGTCCGGGTGCCGGACATCGCCCCGACGCTCCAGGCGGCGCTGGACGACTGGGTCGAGACTGCGCCGCGGCTTCGGGCGGTCTATGACGGGATCGCGGGAAATCCGGAGGCCTTTCCGTTCGACCCCCGTGCCTGCGCGGCGCCGTTGCCCCGCGCCTATCAATGGGCCGACGGATCGGCCTATGTGAATCACGTGGCCCTGGTCCGCCGGGCCCGCGGGGCCGAACTGCCGGCAAGCTTCTGGACCGATCCCTTGATGTATCAGGGCGGGTCCGACCGGTTCATCGGTCCGGCCGATCCCATCGAGGCCGTCTCGGAGGACGACGGGATAGATTTCGAAAGCGAGGTCGCGGTTATTACCGACGACGTCCCGATGGGAATCGCGGCCGACGGGGCGCGCGGGCATATCAAGCTCCTGACGCTCGTCAACGACGTCAGCCTGCGAGGCCTGGTCCCGCCGGAACTGGCCAAGGGCTTCGGCTTCTTCCAGAGCAAGCCGGCTTCCGCGTTCGCGCCCGTCGCGGTCACGCCGGGCGAACTCGGATCGGCCTGGGACGGCGGGAAGGTCGCCCTGCCGCTTCTCAGCCACGTGAACGGCAGGCTCTTCGGACGGCCGAATGCCGGCGTCGACATGACGTTCGACTTTCCGTGCCTGATCGCCCATGCGGCCCGAACCCGGCATCTCGGCGTCGGCAGCATCATCGGCTCGGGCACGGTGTCGAACCGGCAGGATGGCGGCCCCGGCCGGCCGGTCGACCAGGGCGGGGTCGGGTATTCCTGTATCGCTGAGCAGCGGACCGTCGAAACGATTTTGGACGGCAGTCCCCGCACCCCGTTCCTGCGCTTCGGCGACCGCGTCCGCATAGAGGTGCTGGGCGCGGACGGAAGGTCGATCTTCGGGGCGATCGAGAACGAGGTGGTGTGCCGGTCCTGAGGCGGGATGGCCGCAGGATCAGCTCTGCCCGCTGCCGGATTCCCGGGTCACGAACGCGGCGAACGCCTCCAGCGTCTCCTTGCTGACGTGGTGCTCGATGCCTTCGGCGTCGATCTCGGCGTTGCGGTCGCTGACGCCGAGCGCCTTCAGGAAGGCCAGAACGACCTGGTGGCGCCGCTTGCAGTATTCCGCCAGCGACCGTCCCTTGTCGGTCAGAAAGATCGACCGGTAGGGACGGCTGGTGACCAGGCCTTCGCGCTGCAGCCGGTCGATGATCTTCTTGGCGGTTGGGTGCGAGACCCCGAACCGGCCGGCGATGTCGACCAGCCTGGCCTCGCCATGGGCGTCGATCAGATCGGCGATCATCTCGACGTAATCTTCGGCCGTCTCGGTCTGGTGGGCCGAGCGGATGTGTTCGAACGCCTCGGCGTGGCGCTCCGCCGTCGGCAGGGTCGGGGCGCTGCCGCGCGGGGACTTGCGTTGAGCGGTGGACATCATTCCGGCGTTATCCCAAGCCGGGCGACGTGCGTCAATGAATGTAGCCGTTGCTACACTTGACAGCCTCGCCAAAAAACAAATATACAGGCTTCATCCTGTTGCATATTGAAACTCTACGTCGGTCTAAGGGTTATCTTTCGCAAATCGGGGCCAAAGGGACGAAAGGGGCGTGGCCATGACAGTCGGCCATTCGGGACGACGGCATTTTCTGAAGACGCTTCGGGTGGCCGCACTGGGGCTGGGCCTTTCGGCGGGGATTGGCCTTTCCGGATTCGCCGTCGCCGGACCGGACCGGACCATCGTCACCACGACCGCGCAGGTCGGCGATATCGTCCGCAACGTCGCGGGCGAACTGGCGGAGGTGGAGACGCTGATGGGTGCTGGGGTCGATCCGCATCTCTACCGGCCGACGCGCTCCGACATTGCCCGTCTCGCCCGGGCGGACCTGATCTTCTACAACGGCCTCCACCTGGAAGGGCAGATGGGGGACGTCCTCGACCGGATGGCCGACGACAAGCCGGTCGTGGCGGTGACGGAACGGCTGGACGAAAGCCGCCTCCTTGCCGGCCAGTCCGGCACCTCCCGGCATGACCCGCATGTCTGGATGGACGTTTCGGCCTGGATGGAGGGCGCGCGCACGGTCGCCGACATCCTGGCCGAAACGGATCCCGAGAATGCCGCGACCTACCGGCGGAACGCGGATGCCTATTTGCGCGAGCTGGAGCGGCTGGACGCCTATGTCCGCGACGCGCTCGGCAGCATTCCCGAACGGGCCCGCGTTCTCGTCACCGCCCATGACGCCTTCGCCTATCTGGGCCACGCCTATGGGCTGGAGGTGGTCGGCATCCAGGGAATCAGCACGGAAAGCGAAGCCGGCGTGCGACGGATCGAGGAGGTTGTGCGGCTTCTGGTCGAACGCCGCATCGGCGCCGTCTTCGTCGAAACGTCGGTGTCCGACCGGAACGTCCGCGCCCTGATCGAAGGGGCGGCGGCCCGCGGCCACGAGGTCACGATCGGAGGCACGCTCTATTCGGACGCCATGGGTGAACCCGGCACCTATACCGGAACCTATGTCGGGATGATCGACCACAATGCGACGGTCATTTCGCTGGCTCTGGGCGGAACCGCCCCGCCGGACGGCCTGAACGGCCAGCTCCAGATCGAGATGAACTGATGTTGCGCGCCGTCGAACCGCTTGAACAGGCAATCGCGGCCAGGGCCGGAACGGCCGCTCCGCTCGCGGTCCGCGATTTGACCGTCGCCTATCACCGAAAGCCGGTCCTGTGGAATGTCGATTTCACGGCGCCCGCGGGCGGCAGGATCGCGATCGTCGGCCCGAACGGCGCCGGCAAGTCGACCTTCATCAAGGCGGTCCTGGGCCTCGTTCCCCGTGTCGGCGGCGAGGTTCTGGTCTTCGGCAAGCCGGTGGAGAGCCAGCGCCGGGCGATCGGCTACGTTCCGCAGCGGGAGAGCGTCGACTGGGACTTTCCGACCTCTGCGGTCGACGTCGTGGCGATGGGGCTGTACGGCCGGCTCGGATGGTGCCGTCCCGTCCGTCGCCGGCATCTCGAGGAGGCGCGGGCGCAGCTCGACCGCGTCGGCATGGCCGACTTCGCCGACCGGCAGATCGGCCAGCTTTCGGGCGGGCAGCAGCAGCGCGTCTTCCTGGCGCGGGCCCTGGCCCAGGATGCGCAGCTCTATCTGATGGACGAACCCTTCGCCGGCGTCGATGCCGCGACCGAGCGGGCCATCATCGATGTCCTCCGGGAACTGGAGCGGGCCGGCCGCACCGTGATCTGCGTGCATCACGATCTGCAGACCGTCCCCGAATATTTCGATCACGTCCTGCTGCTCAACCTGCGGCGCATCGCCGCCGGGCCGGTGAAGGAGGCCTTTACCGAGGCCAATCTCCAGCGCGCCTATGGCGGCCGGCTTGCGCCGCCCGAACTCGTTGCCGCCGTCCGCGGCTGATCGCGGCATGCTGGCGCATTTCTGGTCGATACTGTCGCTTCAGGCCGGCTACAACACCTCGGTCGTGCTGATCGGGGTGACGCTGCTCGGCATCGGATCGGCCGCGATCGGCACCTTCGTGCTGCTGCGCCGCCGCGCCCTGATCAGCGACGCCGTGGGCCATGCGACCCTGCCGGGCGTGGGGCTCGGCTTCCTTACGGCCTACGCGCTCGGACTCGACGGCGGCCGCAACCTGCCGATCCTGCTGATCGGCGCGGGCGCGACCGGCGCGCTCGGCATCCTGTCCGTGCAGTGGATCCGGGATCATACGCGCCTGCCCGAGGACGCGGCGATCGGCACCGTCCTCAGCGTCTATTTCGGCATCGGCACGGTGCTCTTGAGCTATATCCAGTCCCTGCCGGGCGGTGCCCGCGCCGGCCTCAACAGCTTCCTCATGGGGCAGAGCGCCGCGCTCAGCCTGGCAGAGGTCTGGATCATCGGCGCCGGATCGGTCGTTGTCATCCTGCTCTGCCTCCTGTTCTTCAAGGAATTCAAGGTCCTGTGCTTCGACCAGGACTTCGCGACCGCCCAGGGCTGGCCCGTCCGCAAGCTCGACCTGCTCATGCTTGCGCTGCTGCTGCTGGCCGTCTCGATCGGGCTCAAGACGGTCGGGCTTGTCCTGATCGTGGCGCTTCTGGTCATTCCGCCGGTGGCCGCCCGGTTCTGGACCGACGATCTCAAGGGCATGACCCTGATCGCGGGCGTGTTCGGCGGGCTCAGCGGCTATCTGGGCGCGGCCGCTTCCGCCCTGGTGCCGCGCCTGCCGGCCGGCGGGGTGATCGTCCTGACCGCGGGGGCGCTGTTCGCCGTCAGCCTCATCGTCGCCCCGAAGCGCGGCGTGATCGCCGGCGCCATTCGCCAGCTCCGCTTCCGGTGGGGAGAGGCCGAGCGACGGGGTCTCATGGCCGTCGCCGACGGCCGGAACCCGACCCCGGTCCAGGCCGGAATTCTCCGCCTCAAGGGATTTCTCGACCGGGCCGGACAACCGACGGCGCGGGGACTCGAGGCTGCCCGGGCCACGGCGCGGGACCAGGCTCTGTGGCTGCGCTACCTCGAGGATTTCCCGCAGGAGGCGATGGCCTGCGAGGACTGGGCGCGCGTTCCCATCGACCGCGTCCTGCCGGGCGATCTGGTCGCCGAGCTCGAACGGCGGCTTCGCCTGGCCGGGAGTTGACAGCCATGGAGATCACGCTCGCCGATTTTCTGACGATCGACCTGCCGGCCATGCTGGTGGGAACGCTGGCCGGCATTCCTTGCGCCCTTCTCGGCACCTTCCTCGTGCTGAGGCGGCAGGCCCTGATCGGAGATGCGCTTTCCCATGTGGTGCTGCCGGGTATCGTCGCCGGCTTCATGATCTCGGGCTCGATCGCGACCCTGCCGATGATGGCGGGCGCCCTCGCCGCCTCGGTGATCGCCGTCCTCCTGATCGAAGCCATCCGCCGCCTTGGCCGCCTGGAAACCGGGGCCGCCATGGGCGTCGTCTTCACGGTGATGTTCGCCGCCGGCGTCGTCATGCTGGAGCAGGGGGTCGGTACCCGTGTCGACCTGGATGCCCAGCATGCCCTCTACGGCGCGGTGGAGCTGACCTACTGGCGGGGGCCGACGGACTGGGCGTCGCTGCTGGACCCGGCGATCTGGGCGGCGCTGCCGCATTCGATCACCGTGCTGGCGGCGGTCGCCCTTCTGACGGTCGCACTCGTCCTCCTGTTCTACAAGGAGCTGAAGATCACCACCTTCGACCCGGCGCTCGCCACCAGCCTCGGCATCCGGGCCTCCTGGGTGAATGCCGGCCTGATCCTGATGGTTGCCGTCGCCGCGTTCGAGGCGGTCGGCTCGATCCTCGTCATCGCCATGTTCATCTGTCCGGCCGCCACCGCCCGGATGCTGACCGACCGGCTGTCGCGCCAGCTCGTGCTCAGCGTCGTCTTCGCGATCCTGAGCGGGATCCTGGGCTATGTCTTCGCGGCGTTCGTGCCGCTGTGGATCGGCGCCGCGAACTCGCTGACGGCGGCCGGGATGATCGCCGCCGTCGGCGGCGTGTTCCAGCTCCTTGCCATGCTGTTCGCCCCGCGTTACGGCGTGGTCGCCCGGGCACTCTCCCGCCGGGGCGAGATCCCGGCCTGACCTCTTGCGGCCGCCCGGGGCTGACGGGCGGGTCCTCCGGGCGTTATCCTGCGGCGCTGCCGGACCGGTGTTCGGCCGGCCGCGTTCCTTGATCTCTTGGACGCCGACGAAAGGAGAGGCATGGCGGGATCTCCCGGCCTTTCTTTACGACGGATTGCGGCCATGGTGTTCGCGGCCGGAATTGCGGCCGCGCCGGCCGGGGCCGCCGAAGGTGGTCCGACCGGAAGCGACGCGATGATCGACGACCTGATCGCCCGCATGAGCCTGGAGGAGAAGGTCGGGCAGCTGACCCTGGTCTCCAGCACGCTCGCCGTCACCGGTCCGGAGGTGACGGCCGATCTCGAATCGGCGGTCGCCGCAGGCCGGGTCGGTGCCGTCTTCAACGCCTTCGGG
>JAJUFW010000421.1 GCA_029263555.1 Alphaproteobacteria bacterium | reverse complement strand
GACCTGGGAGGCGATCGGGGCCGGCTGACCGCCCCTCGCCGGCACTCTCCTCGTCCGTTGACAGTTCCCCGGCCGCCGCTCAATCTACGGCGCCACGCTGCCTGCCTTCCCGAAAACGGGCGGGAATGGCGCAATGTCGCCACATCCCGGGGCGATGTTTCCGGCATCATCGCTCGTACGATGGACTTCGATTGAATGAACTTGCTCAAGATTTTTCGCGCCGCAGCCCTGGTTTCCGCGGCGCTTCTCGGAACGCCGGCGGCGGCTCAGCAGGACGCGCCGCAGAACGTGCCCCCGGAATTCACGATCAATACGTCCGGCTGGTCCGGCGGGGCGCAGATCCAGGACGGCCGGTTCCTGAGCTGCTCGGTCCAGCGTCCCTATGATGAGGGGCGCGCGCTGTTCCTGGCGCTCAACCCGCGCTACGACATCAATCTCGGGATCCTGAACCCGGCATGGGAGCTGAAGGAAGGCGAGCGGGCGACCGCCCGGGTGAAGGTCGACGGCAGCTATCAGAAGGACTTCCCGGCGGTTCCGGCGGGGCCGAAAGTGATGGTCATCCCGGTCGGGGCAGACGGGCAGCTCTTCGAGCTGCTGCGCCGCGGCGCCAAGCTGTCGGTCGCCGTGAACGACCAGAATTTCGAGTTCGCGCTGACGGGAACGGCGGCGAGCCTCAACGCCGTCCGCGCCTGTGTCGACAAGGCCCGCGAACTGGCCGGTGAGCCGGTCGGGCCGCAGGCCGCCCAGGCCGGCATCAGCCGGGAGGCCATGGCCGCCCTGCTTGAAAGGGCCGGCGTAGAGGGCGTGAAATTCGTCCGCCACGAGGATCTGCCCGACGGCGTCGTCCAGGGCTGGGTCGTCGGCGAAGACGTGCTGGGCGGCGTCGTCCAGCAGCAGCGCCCCGGCCGGGAAGTCCAGATCGACGATTTCGCGGACGAGTTCATTTCGGCCGTGGCCGAAAACTGCCCGCAGCCGGTCGAGCGGGTCGAGCAGCCGACGGAGGTGATCGCGGAGGTCTATGGCGTGAAGACCGCCAAGCTGCGCTGCGCCGCCGGCGAGCATCCGACCTTCATGGCCGTGCTGTTCGCGCTCGACGACCGCTATTACTCCGCCTTCTTCCACCAGAGCCCGTTCGAGCAGGAGGAAGAGGCGATCCGGGCCACCGACGCGCTTGCCAATGTGATCAGGGAACTGGCGCGCGGCGCCGCCGACCAGAATCCGGCGACGGGCGGCGAGAGCGCGCCCGAGCAGCCGTCCCAATGACGGCGGCTTCCGCCGGCTGAGACGGGGCGCCCGCCGGGACCCGCTGGCCGGGGCGGACGGTTCTGCCATCGGCAGGGTGAAGGCATGGTGCCTTGGGCCGTCCGTCGGGACATCGGCTGAAAGCGCGGAAGGCTGATAGGGCTTCCGGCCGCCCTGTTCCGGCGCGCCGCACCGTTTTCCGCGCGCGTCGGCTCTCCGTTCCGGGACACCGGTGGCCCCCATGCTTCCCGTGCCCGGGTGCCTGGCCGGCGCCGAAGGACTTCGCGCCGGCTCCCAGCAAGGGAGATTGCCGTTGGCCGCGAAAGCCCGACCGACGTTCACCCGCCGCGAAGCGCCATCCGAGGACGGGCTGTCGCCGGCCTCGGCCGCGCGGCTGCGGGATCTCGCGCCGCAACGCTTCGTCATCTGCGACGTCGCGCCGGAGATCGACGGCGGGCGCTATCCCGCGAAGCGCGAAGTCGGGGACGAGCTCGAAGTCTTTGCGGACATCGTCTGCGACGGCCATGCGGTGATCGCCGCCGCCCTCAAGTACCGGCTGGCGGACGCCGCCGGCGCGCCGGGGAGCGGGAATGACGGTTGGTCCGAAGTCCCCATGCGGTTCTGGGACAACGACCGCTGGACGGGCTCCTTCCGGCTCGATCGCAACGCCCGCTACCAATATGTGGTCGAAGCCTGGATCGACACCTTCGAGACCTGGCGGCGCGACCTTCTGAAGAAGGTCAACGCGGGGCAAGACGTCGCGGTCGACCTGACGGAGGGACGGCTTCTGGTCGACGCGGCCGCGGCCCGCGCCGAGGGTGCGGACCGGCAGGCGCTGCAGCGGTTCCTCGACCGCTGCAAGGAGGGGGAGGGCGGCGACCTGCTGCCGGTCCTGCTGGACGAGGAGCTGGACCGGCTCATGAAGCGGTGGTCCGAGCGAGTCGGTCTGACCCGCTACGGGCGGGTACTCGAGGTCGTGGCCGACCGCGTGAAGGCGCGCTTCGCCGCCTGGTACGAGATGTTCTGGCGCTCCCAGGGCAGCGACCCTACGCGCGGCGCGACGATCGACGAATGCATTGCGCGCTTCCCCTATGTTCGCGACATGGGTTTCGACGTCGTCTATTTCGTGCCGTTCCACCCGATCGGCCGGACCAACCGCAAGGGACGGAACAATGCGTTGAAGTCCGGGCCGGGCGACCCCGGCAGCCCCTACGCGATCGGTGCCGCGGAAGGGGGGCACGACGCGCTACATCCGGAATGGGGCACGTTCGACGATTTCCGCCGGATGATCCGGGCCGCCCGGGACCACGGGCTCGAGGTCGCGATGGATTTCGCGATCCAGTGCTCACCCGACCATCCCTGGGTCAAGGAGCATCCCGACTGGTTCCGGTGGCGCCCCGACGGCACGATCCGGTTCGCCGAGAATCCGCCGAAGAAATACGAGGACATCGTCCCGGTCGAATTCTACCATCCCGACGGCAGCCCGATCGTCGAGGCGTGGCAGGCGTGGCGCGACATCGTTCTGTTCTGGCTGGAACAGGGGGTCAGGATCTTCCGAGTCGACAACCCGCACACAAAGCCTCTCCCGTTCTGGGAATGGCTGATCCGGGATGTCCAGGACCAGCACCCGGACGCCATCTTCCTGTCCGAGGCGTTCACCCGGCCGAAGGTCATGAAGGGGCTGGCCAAGCTGGGCTTCACCCAGAGCTACAGCTATTTCACCTGGCGCACCGGGAAGCAGGAGATCATCGACTATCTGACCGAGCTGACGGCCGGAGAGCCGGTCGACTACATGCGCGCGAACTTCTTCACGAACACCCCCGACATCCTGCCCAAGATCCTTCAGGAAGGGGGGCGGCCGGCCTTCATGCAGCGGGTCGTCCTGGCGGCGACCCTGTCCAGCGTCTACGGGATCTACAACGGATACGAGCTGTGCGAGAACGCGGCCGTACCGGGCAAGGAGGAATATCTCGACTCCGAGAAGTACCAGTACAAGGTCTGGGACTGGGACCGGAAGGGGAACATCCGCGACTGGATCACGGCCCTGAACCGCATCCGCCGCGAGAACCCGGCGCTGCACGAATACGACAATCTCAGATTCTACAACGCCCGGAACGAACAGATTCTGCTCTACGGCAAGAT
>JAJUFW010000202.1 GCA_029263555.1 Alphaproteobacteria bacterium | reverse complement strand
GTCCGAACAGGCCCGTGCCAGCGGCAAGCCCGAGGAAATCATCGCGAAGATGGTCGAGGGACGGCTGCGGAAGTACTACGAGGAAGTCGTCCTCACCGAGCAGGTCTACGTCATCGACGGAGAGAGCAAGGTCAAGGACGTCGTCGCCAAGCTGAGCAAGGAGATCGGCGCTCCGGTCTCGATCGCCGGATTCGTCCGCTACACGCTGGGCGAGGGCGTCGAGAAGGAGGAGAGCGATTTCGCCGCTGAAGTTGCTGCGGCCCGCGGCGCCTGAACGTTAGTGCAACTTGCTGCTTGACCACGGACAGTACGAAGGAGAGATCGATGCCTGACGCGCCCCGGTACCGACGCGTTCTGCTCAAGATTTCGGGCGAGGCGCTGATGGGGGGGCGGGAATACGGCATCGATCCCGACATGGTCAGCCGGGTCGCGAGCGAGATCGCCCAGGTCCACGCATTGGGGACAGAGGTGTGCCTCGTCGTCGGCGCGGGCAACATCTTCCGCGGCATCAGCGGCGCCGCTCAGGGGATCGAACGGGCGACGGCCGACTACATGGGTATGCTGGCCACCGTCATCAACGCGCTTGCCCTGCAGAGCGCGTGCGAGAAGGAAGGTCTGCATACTCGCGTTCTGTCCGCTATCCCCATGGCGACGGTGTGCGAGCCCTATATCCGGCGGCGCGCCGTCCGGCACATGGAGAAGGGAAGGGTGGTCATCTTCGCCGCCGGCACCGGCAATCCCTTCTTCACCACCGATACCGGCGCCGCCCTACGGGCCTCGGAGATGGACTGCGAGGCGCTGCTCATGGGCAAGCAGGTGGATGGCGTCTATGATGCCGATCCGAAAAAGGTCTCGACGGCCAAGCGGTATGAACGCCTGACCTATCTGGACGTCCTTTCGAAGGATCTCCGGGTCATGGACCATTCCGCGATCAGTCTGGCGCGGGAGAACAACATCCCGGTCCTGGTATTCTCCATCGACACCCCCGGCGCGTTCGCAGAAGTTGTTGCGGGGCGCGGCCGGTATACAATTATAAGCGAGGAGCGCTGAATCATGGCGGAGCCCGATCTCAAGGACATCGCGAAGCGCATGGACGGTGCGCTCAACGTGCTGAAGACCGAGTTCGCTGGGCTGCGTACCGGTCGGGCGTCGACCAGCCTGCTCGAACCGATCACCGTCGAGGCCTATGGTTCCCAGATGCCGCTCAACCAGGTCGGAACCGTCGGCGTTCCCGAACCGAGACTGCTGACGGTTCAGGTCTGGGACCGTGGAATGGTCAAGGCTGTCGAGAAGGCAATCCGCGAGGCCGGTCTTGGTCTCAACCCGCAGCCCGACGGGAACCTGATCCGTGTTCCCATCCCCGAGCTGAACGAAGAGCGTCGTCGCGAACTGCAGAAGGTCGCCGGCAGATATGCCGAGCAGGCCCGCGTCGCCGTCCGTAACGTCCGGCGCGACGGCATGGACATGCTGAAGCGCCTGGAGAAGGACGGAGAGATCAGTCAGGACGAGCATAAGGTCTACGCCGACGAGATCCAGAAGCTGACGGACGAGCACATCAAGAAGATCGACGACGCCCTCGGGCAGAAGGAAAAGGAGATCATGCAGGTCTGATCTCAGGACCTGCGTCGATCCATGGAAACCATCCTGAAGCAGCCGTCGCCCCCGCCGACCCACGTGGCCATCATCATGGATGGGAACGGGCGGTGGGCGGCGCGGCGCGGACTGCCCCGCACCGTCGGCCACCAGCGCGGCATCGAGGCCGTTCGCAGGACGGTCGAGGCGGCCGGCGAGCTTGGCGTCGGCTATCTGACGCTCTACAGCTTCTCGACCGAGAACTGGAACCGGCCCCAGGCGGAGATCGGCGAGCTCATGCGCCTGCTGCGGGTCTATCTGCGCAGCGAGGTCGCCGAGCTCCACCGCAACAACGTGCGGCTGCGGGTCATCGGCGACCGGGCGCGCCTGGCGCCTGACATCGCCGAGATGGTCGCCCATGCGGAGGAGACGACCAGGTCCAACGATGCACTGCACCTCACGATCGCGCTCAGCTATGGTGGCCGGCAGGAGATCGCCGATGCCGCCAGGCGGATCGCCATGGACGCGAAGCGAGGCGTGCTTGACCCCGAGACGCTGGATGAAGCCACCGTCGGGTCATACCTTTTCACCAATGATCTTCCCGATCCCGACCTAGTGATCAGGACGAGCGGCGAGAAGCGCATCAGCAATTTCCTGCTGTGGCAATCGGCCTACGCGGAACTGGTTTTCGTGGACACCCTTTGGCCGGATTTCACCCGCTCCGATCTGGAGATGGCAATTGGCGAATATCACCGGCGCGAGCGACGGTACGGCGCGTCCGTCGGGAGCTGAGAAGCGGTCCGACCTGCGCGCCAGGGTCATTTCATCGGTCATCCTGGGGCCCCTTGTCCTGCTGGCGGTGCTGCTGGGCGGCTACGTCTATGCTGCGCTGATTTTCCTGATGGCGCTTCTGGGCGTCCGGGAATGGGTCAGGCTGGTCGGCCCGGCCGAGCGGGAACTGGCGAAAGAGCTGTCCTACGGCTTTCTGATCGCCGCGCTGATCGTCGAGGTGCTGGTCGGTCCGGCGCCTGCCAGCTTCGTCCTGATCGCGCTCAGCGCGGTGCTGCTGATGGCGGTGGCGGCGCACGGCTACAGTCATCGGCGGCTCATCGCCTTCGGCATTCCCTATGTCGGATTCGCCGCGGTGGCCCTGCTCTGGCTCCGCCAGCAGCCCGATGACGGCGTAGAACTGGTGCTCTGGCTCAGCATCAGCGTGTGGTCGACCGATATCGGCGGCTACGTCGCCGGGCGGACGATCGGTGGGCCCAAGCTGGCGCCGCGCATTAGCCCCAACAAGACATGGTCCGGGTTCGCCGGGGCGATTGTCGGGGCAGTGATCTTCGGCGGTCTGGTCGCCCTGCTGTTCGGCGCCGAGATGCCGCTTCTGGCCGGCGCATTCGCCGGCGTGCTGGCCATCGTCGCCCAGATGGGGGATCTGTTCGAGTCCGCGATCAAGCGGAAGTTCGGCGTGAAGGACAGCGGACGGCTGATCCCGGGACATGGCGGCATGCTCGACCGGGTCGACGGGCTGATCGCCGCGGCGCCGGTGCTTGCCGTGTTCCATAGCACGCTGGGAGAGACGGTCGGATGGTGGTGAAGGCGGTCGATAGCGGGCCGCGGCGTGTCGCTGTTTTCGGATCGACCGGATCGGTCGGCCGCAACACCGTCGACCTGATCGCGCGCGACCCGCAGCGCTTCCATGTCGTTGCGCTTACGGCGAACCGGAACGTCGCTCTTCTGGCCGAGCAGGCCAGGATGCTGCGTCCCGAAATCGCCGTCGTGGCGGACGAGGCATGCTATGGCGAGCTCAAGGCCCGCCTCGAAGGCAGCGGTGTGGCGGTGGCCGCGGGCCGACAGGCCCTGGTCGAGGCGGCCGAACGTCCGTCCGACTGGGTAATGGCTGCAATCATGGGATTCGCCGGCCTGCCGCCGACACTGGCGGCCGCACGGCGGGGCGCGCTCGTGGCCTTCGCCAACAAGGAATGCCTGGTGTCGGCCGGGGCGGTGATGATGGAGCAGGTCAGCCGCCACGGGGCGACGCTTTTGCCCGTCGACAGCGAGCACAATGCCATCTTCCAGGTCCTCGACATCAACGGGACGGATGCGGTCGAGAAGTTGATCCTCACCGCCTCGGGCGGCCCGTTTCGGACGATGGACCGAGCCGCGATGGCCAAGGTCACGCCAGCCCAGGCGGTTGCGCATCCGGTCTGGGCGATGGGTGCCAAGATTTCGGTCGACAGCGCCACGATGATGAACAAGGGTCTCGAGATCATCGAGGCCGCACATCTCTTCGCCATGCCCGAGGACAGGATCTCGGTCCTGGTGCATCCGCAGTCGGTCGTTCACAGCATGGTCGAATATAAGGACGGCTCCGTCCTCGCCCAGATGGGGACGCCCGACATGCAGATCCCGATCGCCTACGCGCTCGCCTGGCCGGCGCGGATGGCGACACCGGCGCCGAGATTGGATCTGGCCGCCATCGGCCGCCTTGAATTCGAGCCGCCGGACCCTGAACGATTTCCGGCGCTGCGGCTTGCCCGGGAGGCGCTGCGGGCCGGCGGAAACGCGACGACCACGCTCAACGCCGCGAACGAGGTCGCGGTCGCCGCGTTCCTCGAAGGCCGGATCGGTTTCCTGGACATCGAGCGGGTCGTCGCGGAGACGCTGTCGCGGCTGTCGCCGCGTCAACTCTCCGGCCTGGACGACGTCTATGCCAGCGACGAGGAGGCAAGGGCTGTTGCCGGAGCAATGGTGATGCCACATTCAGGGTGACAATAGGCCGGACACGGGACGGGTGATTGAAATGGTCGGCTTCCTCTTCTACATCGCGGTATTCCTGGTTGTACTGACCGTCCTCGTCTTCGTTCACGAGTTCGGGCATTACTGGGTCGCCCGCCGCAACGGGGTGCGGGTCGAGGTGTTCTCGATCGGCTTCGGGCCCGAGTTGTTCGGCTTCACCGATCATGCCCAGACGCGTTGGAAAATCAGCGCGGTGCCCCTTGGCGGCTACGTCAAGATGTTCGGCGACGCCAACGAGGCGTCGGTCCCCGGCGCGGGCGTCACGTCCATGTCCCCCGCGGAACGCGAGGTTTCGTTCCATCACAAGCGGGTGGGGCAGCGGGCGGCCGTGGTCGCCGCCGGGCCGATTGCGAATTTCCTTTTCGCCGTGCTGGTCATGGCGGGCCTGTTCCTGTTCGAAGGGCATCCGTTCCCGCCGGCGGTGGTCGGCGCGGTCGAGCCGGCGAGCGCCGCGGAGCGGGCGGGCTTCGAGGCGGGGGACCGGATCGTTTCGGTCGACGGGCGGCGGATCGACAGATTCGCCGAGCTGTCGTTCCTCGTTCACGGAAGCGGCGGCGAGCCGCTGGCGTTCACCGTCGAAAGGGCGGGGCAGGAACTTTCCCTCGAGGCGAGCGCCGATCCGGTCACGCTCGAGACGGCCGATGGCCGCCCGGTCGAAAGCTATCGACTGGGATTGAGGGCCGAGACTGGCCCCTACGGGCTTGTCGAATCGGTGATCAAGAGCGCCGAGGAGACGGCTCGGCTCACATGGATGACCCTCGTTTCCGTCGGGGAGATGGTGACCGGGGACCGCGGCACCGAAGAGCTGGGCGGGCCGCTGAGAATCGCGCAGATGGCGGGCGACGTGGCCCAGGTCAGCGTGCCCGCGCTGATCTGGTTCACGGCCATTCTTTCCATCAATCTCGGGCTCATCAACCTTTTCCCGATCCCCATGCTGGACGGCGGCCATCTGTTGTTTTATGCCTTCGAAGCATTGCGGGGGCGGCCGCTGGGCGAACGCGCTCAGGAATACGGTTTTCGCATCGGGCTTGCGCTCGTGTTGATGCTGATGATTTTCGCGACCTGGAACGATCTGGTTCAGCTACGGGTGGTAGCGTTCCTGAAGGACCTGATCTCCTGAAGATCGGGCCTCTGAGACTTGGGGGAGCTCTTGGGATATCTGTTTCGTCGCACGGCACGAGTTTGCGCGGTTGTGGGCGCCGCGACACTCGGGATGGGACATGTGTCGTCTTCGGCTCTCGCGCAGAGCGTCGTAGCCGGCGACGTCATTCAGGACATTCGGGTCGAGGGGACCCAGCGCATCGAGCCGGCCACCGTCCGGTCCTACATGACCGTCCGTCCGGGCGATCCCTTCAGTCAGGCGGCGCTCGACGACTCGCTCACCAGCCTGTTCGCCACAGGCCTGTTCGCTGACGTGGTCATGCGGCGGGACGGCTCGGTCCTGGTCGTTTCCGTCGTCGAGAACCCGATCATCAACCGGATCGCCTTCGAGGGTAACAGGCGCATTTCCGACGACGTCCTGGAGGCCGAGGTCCAACTGCGGCCGCGGGTCGTTTTCACGCGCACTCGGGTCCAGAACGACGTGGCCCGAATCCTGGAGGTCTATCGCCGCAGCGGACGTTTCGCCGCCACGGTCGAACCCCAGATCATCCAGCTCGACCAGAACCGCGTCGATCTCG
>JAJUFW010000400.1 GCA_029263555.1 Alphaproteobacteria bacterium | reverse complement strand
GGACCATTTCGCCGCCCATGTCCGGGAGCTTGGCGTCCTCACGGCCTGGGCGCGCCGTACCTCGGGCGGGCCGGTTGCCTGGGGCGGAACCAGCCTGGGGGCACTCACGACCCAGCTCGCCGCGGTCCACGCCCGGAACTGGCCGCAGGCGTCGCGCCCGGACGCCATCCTTCTCTGTACGACCAGCGAGGGCATCGAGGACATCGCGGCGAACGGCGCCTTCGCCCGGGCGTTCGGGCTGGACCGGGCGCTCCATCGGCACGGCTGGACCGCCGCGGCGCTGCGGCGCTGGCGCCCCCTGACCGACCCGATCGACGTTCCGGCCTGCGGGGCCGGAAACGTCTTCATGGTGCTGGGCCGGGCGGACACGGTGACCCCCTTCCGCCACGGGCTGGACATCGCCCGGCGCTGGGGCGTCCCGGAAGGCCAGCTCGTCGTCCGGCCGCAGGGGCATTTCTCCGTCCCGGCCGGGCTCATGGCCGATGACGCGCCGGTCATCGCCTTCGCCCGTCACCTGAAGGCCCTGTAGGTTCTTCCGGAAACTGCGGGGCGTCCGGCGGGACGGTCACCCCGGGCAGGCGGCGCGAGGTCCAGATGTGGATCGCACGGGACAGATCGACATCCTCATCCAGCGTGCCTGCCTTGAGCGTGATCGTTTCGGGATCGCCCGCGGCCTGGTGCCACAGCCGGGTACCGCAGTCCGGACAGAAGGCGCAGCGGAGAGCGCCGCCGCTGTCGGTTCCCCGCTCCCAGAAGCGGGGCGTGCCGCGGATGACGCGGAAGCCGCTCCGCGGCACCTCCAGCGACAGGCCGAAGGCCGAGCCCGACTGCCGCCGGCATTCGCGGCAGTGACAGGCATAGAGCGCGACGGGATCGCCCGCCGCCTCGTAGCGCACGGCACCGCATTGGCAGCCGCCCGTCCGCATGCGTCCATCCCGCCGCCGGGGCGCGGCATCAATCCACGGGCAGGTAACGATCCCGGTCCAGAAGGACGGAAACCGCGATCGTCCGCTCCTCGCTCGGCGTCTCCACCGCATGCATCCGGGCATGGGGACGCTGGACGCCGTCCAAATAGACCGCATCCACCTCCCAGACGCGGCCGAACTTGTGGCGTGCCCGGTACCGGTCGCCTATCCCGACGGTTCTCTCTTCCTTCGCCATATCAGTCTGAACTCATCCAAGGACCATTGGGTTCTCGGAAGCCCCTCTCCCGGTGTCCGCCCTGTACGCCGGCAGGACCACTCGCTAGCATGCGCCGTCCGTGCGGAAATTTTGGGGCATCGATCCGGGATGGGCGAGGACAGGGTGCGCTTGTGGCTTCGCTCCTACGACGCAAGGGCGACGCGCCACGCGCATGCGGGCTTCCACCAGGTGGTCCTGCCCGTTGCGGGCGCCCTGCGGATGGAGATCGGCCGGTCGGCCGACGCCCCGTGCGCCGGAACGGTGCGGGAGGGCACGGGCGTCCTCGTGCCTTGCGGCGAACCTCACCGGTTCAGCGCGGACGGCGCGAACCGCTTCGTGGTCATGGACCTGCCGGACACTGCCCTGCACCCGGCCGGTTTCCCGCACGATGCCGTCCGACGCGCCGTAGCCGCGCCCTTCTTCGCCGTCGGCACGGGCCTTCGCCACCTGATCCATTACCTTGCGAGCGAGACGAAGGATGGCCCGGTCGATCCGGGGACGGCGCATCACGCTTCGGGACTGCTTCTCGATGCGTTGTCGCGGTCGCTGACCCGTCCCGCGGCGATGCCGGAACCGGTCGCCCGCGCGCTCGATCTTCTTCATCGGCACTATGCCGAACCGATCGCGGTCGCCGACCTGGCGCGCGCGGCCGGCCTTTCGGTCAGCCGCTTCCATGAGGTGTTCCGGGACGCGACCGGGCGAAGCCCGGCCGCCGCGCTCGCCGAAATCCGCCTCGACCGGGCGGTCGAGCTGCTGCGCGGCACGGACCTTCCGATTGCTGAAGTCGCGCTTGCCGCCGGCTATTCCGACCAGACCGCGCTCACCCGTGCCCTGCGCCGGCGGCGGGGTGTGACGCCGGCGGGGCTGCGCCGGTCCGGGCGATCGTAGCTCCGGTCAAGCGGGCCGGAGCGCCGGTCAAGACAGCCGCGCCAGACGGCGCTAAGAATTCCGGTCGATTCCGCCCCTTGCGCCGGATGTCCGACGTGACGACCCTGACCGAATCACCCGTCTCCACGCCCGCCATGCGCCGCGCCACCCTGATCGGCGCGACTGCCGTCCTGATGTGGTCGACCCTTGCCCTGCTCACCACGCTCGCCGGGGCGATACCGCCTTTCCAGCTCGTGGCGATGGCCTTTGCGCTCGCCTTCGTGATCGGCCTCGCCTGGACGGTCGGCCAGGGGAGGCCGGCGCTCGGCGCGCTCCGTCAGAGGCCGGTCGTCTGGATCCTGGGGGTCGGCGGGCTTTTCGGGTTCCATTTCCTGTTCTTCGTGGCGCTCAGGCTCGCGCCGCCGGTCGAAGCCAATCTGATCAACTACACCTGGCCGCTCCTCATCGTGCTGTTCTCGGCGCTGCTGCCGGGGGAGCGTCTGCGCTGGTGGCACCTAGCCGGGGCGTTTCTGGGGCTGACCGGGGCCGCGCTCCTGATCACCCGCGGCGGGATCGACCTTCGGGCGGAGCATTTTGCCGGCTATGCCGCGGCGGTTGCCTCGGCCCTGGTCTGGGCGGGCTATTCGGTGCTGAGCAGGCGGGTGGGCGACGTGCCGACCGACGCCGTCGGGGGCTTCTGCGGCGCGACCGCGCTGCTCGCGCTTCTGTGCCATTTGGCGCTCGAAGAGACGGTGCGGCCGGATGGAACGGCCCTCTTCGCGATTCTGGGCCTCGGGCTCGGTCCCGTGGGCCTTGCCTTCTTCGTCTGGGACCATGGCGTCAAGCGGGGCGACATTCGGGCGCTCGGCGCCTTCGCCTACGCGGCGCCGCTCCTGTCCACGGTGCTGCTGATCGCCTCCGGCCGGGGCGAGCCGTCGTGGCGGGTCGGCGTTGCCGGCCTCCTCATCGTGGGGGGCGCCGTGCTCGCGGCCCGAGATATGTTCCGCCGCCGGCGGTGAACGTTCGCCAGGCGGGATGCGGTCAGCGGGGCTGCGGCGCGCCTTCCCGCTCCAGAAGCTTGCGCAGGAATCGGCGCGTGCGCTCTTCCTGCGGGGAGGAGAAGAGGGTGCGCGCCGGTCCCTGTTCCACGATCAGCCCGCCATCCATGAACACCGCCCGGTCGGCGACGTCGCGGGCGAAGGTCATTTCATGGGTGACGATCATCATGGTCCGGCGCTCCTCGGCAAGGTCGCGGATGGTCGCCAGGACCTCGCCCACCAGCTCGGGATCCAGGGCGGAGGTCGGCTCGTCGAACAGGATCACCTCCGGCTCCATGGCAAGGGCGCGTGCGATCGCGACACGCTGCTGCTGCCCACCCGACAGCCGGCCCGGATAGGCATCCGCCCTTTCCGCCAGGCCGACCTTGGCGAGGAGTTGCCGGCCCCGCTCCTCGGCCGCGGCCCGCGGCTCGCGTTTCACGACGACGGGGCCTTCGATCACGTTTTCCAGGGCCGTGCGATGGGGGAACAGGTTGAAGCCCTGGAACACGAAGCCGATATGCTGGCGC
>JAJUFW010000436.1 GCA_029263555.1 Alphaproteobacteria bacterium | reverse complement strand
GTGGTCGCCGATCCGCTCGATGTTCTTGGCGATGAAAAGGATATGCGTACAGGGCGTGATGTTCCGCGGATCCTCCATCATGTAGGTCAGGGTCTCGCGGAACAGGCTCGTATACAGATCGTCGACCTCTTCGTCGCGGGTCCAGGCCGCCAGCGCCTTGTCGAGGTCGCGGTCGGTATAGCCGTCGAGGACGTCCTTGATGATTTCCTGGACCAGGCGGCCCATGCGGGGGATGGCGGTGGCCGGCTTCACCTGCGGAACCTGGGCCAGCGCCATGGAGCGCTTGGCGACGTTCTTCGAGTAGTCGCCGATGCGCTCCAGATCGGCGGCGATCTTGAGCGCGGAGATCACCTCCCGCAGGTCGCCCGCCATCGGTTGGCGCAGCGCCAGCATGCGTACGACGTCCTCGCCGATCTGGGTCTCGTACTCGTCCAGGCGTACGTCCCCCTGGATGACCTGGGCGGCCATGTCGCTGTCGCGGCGCGCGACGCAGTTCACCGCGGCCTCGAACTGGCTCTCGGCGACGCCGCCCATCTGCACGATGGTCCGCTTCAGGTTCTCCAGCTCGTTCGCAAAGGACTTGACGATATGCTCAGCCATGACACGCGCTCTCCTGCCGGATGCGGACGATCCCTCAGCCGAAGCGGCCGGTGATGTAGCCCTGCGTCCGTTCGTCCTTCGGGTTGGTGAAGATCTCTTCCGTCGCCGTATGCTCGACGAGATCGCCCAGATGGAAGAAGGCCGTCTTCTGGCTGACCCGGGCCGCCTGCTGCATGTTGTGGGTGACGATCACGATCGTGTAGTCGCGCCGCAGCTCGTCGATCAGCTCCTCGATGATCGCGGTCGCGATCGGGTCCAGGGCCGAGCACGGCTCGTCCATCAGGATCACCTCGGGGCTGACCGCGATCGCGCGGGCGATGCACAGGCGCTGCTGCTGGCCGCCGGAAAGGCCGGTTCCGGGCTCGTTCAGCCGGTCCTTCACCTCCTTCCACAGCCCCGCGCCCTCGAGCGAACGCTGGACGATCGCCTCCAGCTCGTCCCGGCTGCTGGCCATGCCGTGGATGCGCGGCCCGTAGGCGATATTGTCGAAGATCGACTTCGGGAACGGGTTCGGCTTCTGGAAGACCATGCCCACCCGGGCCCGGAGCTGGACCACGTCCAGGCGCCGGTCGTAGATGTCCTCGCCGTCGAGGGTGATCGTGCCGGACACCCGGGCGCCCTCGATCGTATCGTTCATACGGTTGAGGCAGCGCAGGAACGTGGACTTGCCGCAGCCTGAGGGGCCGATAAGCGCCAGCACCTCGTTCTCGGGAATGTCGATCGAGACGCCGTGCAGCGCCTCCTTCTCCCCGTAATGCACCCGGACGTCGCGGGCGGCCATCTTGATCCCCGGCGCCGCCGAAAGTGCCGGGGCGGCGCCGTCCCGCCGGTCGGCCAGTTGGGTCGCGGTCGCGTTCATAGCATCACCACCGTCTTTCGAATCGCTTGCGGAGCCAGACGGCCAGGCCGTTCATGGCGATGAGGAAGGCCAGCAGGACCATGATCCCGGCCGAGGTCCGTTCGACGAACGCCCGTTCCGGGCTGTCCGCCCAGATGAAGATCTGCACCGGCAGCACGGTCGAGGCATCGGTGAAGCCGCTGGGGGGCGTGACGATGAACGCCACCATGCCGATCATGAGCAGCGGCGCGGTTTCGCCGAGCGCCCGGGCCATGCCGATGATCGTGCCGGTCATGATTCCGGGCATGGCCAGCGGCAGCACGTGGTGGAGCACGGTCTGCAGGGGCGAGGCGCCCATCCCGAGCGCCGCCTCGCGGATCGACGGCGGCACCGCCTTGAGGGCGGCGCGGGCCGCAATGATGATCACCGGCAGCGTCATCAGCGCCAGCACCAGGCCGCCGACGAGAGGCGCCGACCGCGGCATGCCGAAGGTCTGGATGAACACGGCAAGGCCGAGGAGGCCGAAGACGATCGACGGCACGGCCGCCCGATTGTTGATGTTGACCTCGATGAAGTCGGTGAGCCGGTTGCGCGGCGCGAACTCCTCGAGATAGACCGCGGCCGCGATGCCGATCGGGAAGCTGATCGCCAGCGTGACCAGCAGCGTGAAGAACGATCCCTTCACCGCCCCCCAGATGCCGGCCATTTCCGGGTCGCGGCTGTCGGCGGAGGTGAAGAAGGCGGTGTTGAACCGCGCCGCGACCAGCCCCGCTTCCTCGAGCCGCTCATAGGCCGCGATCTGGTCGTCGCTGAGTCCGCTGCCCGTCCGGCCCTTGTGGTGCTGGTCGACCTGGTCGGAGAGGGTGAGAGCGACGGCCACCGTCTGCCCGATGAGGCCGGGATCGTCCAGGACCATCTCCCGCAGCTCGTAGCCCGCGGCCGGGCTCAACAGATCGCGCAGCGCGCGGCGCTCGCGCCGATCGGTCGCCTCGGGGAACAGCCTGTAGAGCGCCTCGTTGGCGAGGCCCTGATAGTTCGCGCCCATCAGCGCCGCGCGGTCGCCCCCGGCGTCCAGCTCCGCCGGGTCGAGGAAGACCTCCAGCTCTACCTTGGTCTGGACGAAGGCGCTGTATCCCTTCGAGACGATGTCGACGAGGATGAAGGCCAGCATGCCCATCGCGATGAGCACGGCAACGAGGCCGTAGGTCTTGAACCGGCGTTCCCTGGCATAGCGGCGGCGCAGCCGGGCGACGGCCCGGTCCGAGCGATGGTAGCCGATATAGCCGGGCGCCCTCGCGGTCCCGGTCGGGGCGGCGTCAATCATATTTTTCCCTGTACTTCTTGACCACGCTGAGGGCGATCACGTTCAGCACCAGGGTGACGACGAAGAGCGTCAGCCCGAGCGCGAAAGCCGAGAGCGTCTTGGCGCTGTCGAATTCCTGGTCGCCCGTCAGGTTGGTGACGATCTGCACGGTGACGGCCGTTACCGCCTTCAGCGGGTTGAAGGTGAGGCTGGCGAACAGGCCGGCCGCCATCACGACGATCATGGTCTCGCCGATCGCCCGGCTGATCGCCAGCATGACGGCGCCGACGATGCCGGGGAGCGCCGCCGGAAGCACCACCTGGCGGATGGTTTCGGACCGGGTGGCGCCCAGCGCCGACGACCCGTCGCGCAGCGCCTGCGGCACGGCGTTGATGACGTCGTCGGAGAGCGAGGAGATGAAGGGGATGATCATCACCCCCATGACCAGTCCGGCCGTGAGAGCGCTGTTCGCATCGATGCCGAGCCCGATCGACGCGCCTGCCTCGCGCAGGAGCGGCGCGATCGTCAGCAC
>JAJUFW010000594.1 GCA_029263555.1 Alphaproteobacteria bacterium | reverse complement strand
GCTGGAGCAGCCCGAGGTCAAGCGGGACCTTTATGCCCGCCTGGAGGCGGTGAAGAGGCCGGACGCGATCGTTTCGTCCAATACCTCCACGATACCGCTCCGGGACCTGGTGGACGGGCGCACGGTGGCTTTCCGCTCGCGCTTCCTGATCACCCATTTCTTCAATCCGCCGCGCTACATGCGCCTGCTCGAGCTGGTCGCCGGCCCGGATGCCGATCCGGCGGCGGTCGAGACGATCAGGCGGTTCTGCGACCTGCGCCTGGGCAAGGGCGTGGTCGCCTGCAAGGACACGCCGGGCTTCCTCGGCAACCGCATCGGTGCCTTCTGGATACAGGCGGCCGTCAACGCGGCCCTCGATCTCGGGCTGACGGTCGAAGAAGCGGACGCGGTCGCCGGCCGCCCGATGGGCGTGCCCAAGACCGGCATTTTCGGGCTTCTGGACCTGGTCGGGCTCGACCTCATGCCGCAGATCGAGAAGAGCCTGCTGGCGACACTGCCGGAAGACGACCCCTACCGCGCCATCCATCGGGCGGAGCCGCTGATCGGACGCCTGATCGAGCAGGGCTATACCGGCCGGAAAGGGAAGGGCGGCTTCTACCGGCTGCGAACGGAGGACGGCCGGCGGGTCAAGGAACGGCTGGATCTCCGGACGGGCGAGTTCGTTCCCGCCGAGCGGCCGAAGGTGGAAGCCGTCGAAGCGGCGAAGGGGGACCTTCGCGCCCTGGTGGAGCACGACAGTCCCGGCGGCCGATTCGCCCGCCGGCTGCTGGCGCAGACGCTCGGCTACGCTTCCGCCCTGGTTCCGGAGATCGCGGACTCGATCCTTGCCGTCGATGAGGCGATGCGGCTCGGATACAACTGGAGATACGGGCCCTTCGAACTCATCGACCGGCTGGGCGCGGACTACTTCGCGGGGCTTCTGCAGGCGGAAGGGATCGTCGTCCCTGCGCTGGTCGAGAAGGCGCGGGAAGGGGGCTTCTACCGGGTCGAGGACGGCCGCCTCAGGCACCTCACCGTCGACGGCGGCTATGCGGATGTGGTCCGCCCGGAGGGCGTCATTCTTCTTGCCGACATCAAGCGAGTGTCGGAGCCCCTGCTCAGGAACGGGTCGGCGGCGCTCTGGGACATCGGCGACGGCGTCACCTGCTTCGAATTCACGGGCAAGATGAACGCGATCGACGACCAGGTCATCGCGCTGCTCGATCAGGCGATAGACTTCACCGGGAAATCTTACCGGGCGATGGTCGTCTACAACGAAGGCGCCAATTTCTCGGTCGGGGCCAATCTCGGGCTCGCGCTGTTCGCGGTGAACGTCGCGCTGTGGCCGCAGATCGAGGCCCTGGTCCAGGCCGGGCAGGCCGCCTACAAGGCCATCAAGTACGCGCCCTTCCCGGTCGTTTCGGCGCCGTCGGGCCTGGCGCTGGGCGGCGGCTGCGAAATCCTGCTCCATTCCGCGGCCGTGCAGGCCCATGCCGAAACCTATTGCGGGCTTGTCGAGGTCGGAGTCGGCCTCGTTCCCGGCTGGGGCGGCTGCAAGGAAATGCTGCTGCGGGCATTCGCCAACGAGAACCGGCCCGGCGGGCCGATGCCGCCCATCAGCCAGGTCTTCGAGACGATCGGCACGGCCCGGGTCGCACGGTCCGCGGCCGAGGCGAAGGAACTCATGTATCTCCGGCCGGGAGACGGCATCACGATGAATCGCGACCGGCTGCTGGCCGACGCCAAGGCAAGGGCGCTCCGGATGGCTGAGGCCGGCTATCGGCCGCCGGAGCCGCCGGAGCCGATCCGGCTGCCGGGCGCGACCGCCCGGGTCGCGATGGAGCTGGCGGTCGACGGTCTCGCCCGCCAGGGGCAGGCGACGCCCCATGACGTCGTGGTCTCCCGCGGGCTGGCCCGCGTGCTGTCCGGGGGCGATACCGACATCACGACGCCGGTCGGGGAGGACGACCTGCTGGCCCTGGAACGGGAGGCGTTCATGGCGCTGATCAGGACCCCCGGGTCCATCGCCCGGATCGAGCATATGCTGGAGACCGGCAAGCCGTTGCGAAACTGACGAGGCGACGAATGCCGATCTACAGAGCACCCCTCGACGACATCCGCTTCGTCCTTCACGATCTTCTGGACGCGGGAGAGCTTGCGAAGCTTCCCGGTTACGAGGAGGCGACGCCGGATCTGATCGACGCCATCCTGGAGGAGGGCGCGCGTCTTGCCGAGAACGAGATCTTCCCGCTGAACCAGTCGGGGGACGAGGAGGGCTGCCGTTTCGAGAACGGCGTCGTGCGCACGCCCCGGGGCTTCCGGGATGCCTATCG
>JAJUFW010000042.1 GCA_029263555.1 Alphaproteobacteria bacterium | reverse complement strand
TGTCCCGCTTCCCCTACGAGGACGAGTTCCTTGAGGGACCGATCTGAGGCGAAACAGCCCCTGACGGTCCATCGGGGCGTAGCCGCGCCGTTCCGCCCCGATCGGCACGGGAACGCTTCGCCGGGACCGGCATCGCCTCGTTGCGGGAGCAGGGGCGCCTATGGAAGCGGACGCGCCGCACGCCACCCGGCGGCCGTCGTGAACATCAGGGACCGGGAGCGCCCGTCGACGGTCGTGACAACGGCCGACGCCCGGATCGCCGGAACGCCCGTATCGCTGCGCATCCCTGGCGGGAGCGCAGCGGTTCTCTATCGCGAACCCTGGGAGACAGTTCGACGACGATGGAAATATTGCGCTACATGGTCGACAACCTCGACCTGATCGCCGAGCGCACCCTGGAGCACATTTCGATGGTCGGGGTCGCCGTTCTGATCGCGATCGCGACCGGCGTGTCACTCGGCGTCTTCATCACCCAGAATAAGGGGCTGGCCGACCGCGTCCTTTACGGTGCGGCGGTGATCATGACGATCCCGTCGATCGCGCTGTTCGGCCTTCTGATCCCCGTCCTTTCCCCGTTCGGCCACGGCATCGGCTACGTGCCGGCGGTCATCGCGCTTACCCTCTACGCGCAGCTGCCGATCATCCGGAACACCTATACGGCGATCATGAACATCAATCCGGCGCTGCGCGAGGCCGCGCGCGGCATGGGCATGTCGCCGTTGCAGCGGCTGCGCCATGTGGAGCTGCCGATCGCGCTGCCGGTCATCATCAACGGCGTCAGGAACGCGGTCGTCCTCAACATCGCCGTCGGCGCGATCGCCACCTATATCGGCGCGGGCGGCCTCGGCGCCTTCATCTCGCGCGGCATCTCGCAGACCGACATCCGCCAGCTCGTCACCGGAGCGGTGGCCGTCAGCGTGCTGGCCATCGTCGCCGATTACGCGCTGCTCGCGCTGCAGCGCCTTCTGACCTCGCCAGGGCTCAGGGAGGGCCGATGATCAGGCTCGAGAACGTTACCAAGATCTTCGGCGCGACGACGGCGGTCGACAACGTTTCGATGGAGGTGCCGGCGGGATCCGTCTGCGTGCTTCTGGGCCCGTCGGGCTGCGGCAAGACGACGACGTTGAAGACGATCAACCGGCTGATCGCGCCGAGTTCGGGCCGGATTTCGATCGACGGCAAGGACACCGCCGCGGTCGACGAGGTGACGCTTCGGCGCTCGATCGGCTACGTCATCCAGCAGACCGGCCTGTTTCCGAACAAGACGGTCGAGGAGAACATCACGATCGTCCCCGACATGCTGGGCTGGGACAGGCAGCGGTCGCGCCGGCGCGCGGCCGAGCTCTTGGAAATGGTCAATCTCGATCCCGGGGTCTTCCTGAAGCGCTACCCCAAGGAGCTCTCCGGCGGCCAGGCGCAGCGGGTCGGGGTGGCGCGGGCGCTCGCCGCGGATCCCCCGGTCCTACTGATGGACGAACCCTTCGGCGCCATAGACCCGATCAACCGCGAGGTGATCCAGGACGAGTTCATGAAGCTTCAGGCGCGGCTGAAGAAGACCGTCGTCTTCGTCAGCCACGACATCGACGAGGCGGTGAAGATGGCCGACCAAATCGCGATCTTCCGCGATGGGCGGCTGATCCAGTATGCCGCGCCGGACGACCTGCTGGCTCATCCCGCCAATTCCTTCGTTGCCGATTTCGTCGGCTCGGACCGAACCCTGAAAAGGCTGCGCCTGATCCGGGTGGCGGATGTCATGGATGCGAATCCCGGCTATGTGCGCGCGGAGGACCGGCTGGAAGCCGCCGCGGCGAAGATGGAGGAGGCCGGCCACAGCTCGATCGTCATGGTCGGCCCCCAGGGGCGGGCGCGCGGATTCGTGACCCTGGAGATCGCCCGCAGCCGGAAAGGCACGGTCGGGGAGCATTACGAGAAGCTGCCGACCGTCGTGAGCCCGGCCGATGACCTGCGCACGGCGGTCTCGACGATGTTCGCGCGGGACGTCTCGTGGCTCGCCTGCGTCGACGAGGACGGCTTCTTCAAGGGGTATGTGACGCAGCGCGGCATCACCCATGCGCTCGGCGCCACGTACCGGGACGGCTGAGCGATGGCCGCTTCCGACCGCTCCGTCAGCCCCTTCGCGACGTTCCGGCGCGTCGCGCAGCTCGTGGCCGTATTCGCGTTCGGCGCCTATCTGCAGGCAAGCGGAATGCTGCCGGCAATGCTGCTGTACAGCGAGGACGTGCTGTTCCTGATCCGGCAGCACATCTTCCTCGTCGCCGTGTCGGGCGCTCTCGCGATCCTCGTCGCCGTGCCCCTCGGCATCCTGCTGACGCGCCCGCGGTTCCGGCACTTCACGAACGTTGCGACGCAGTTCGTCAATCTGGGCACGACCATCCCGACGCTGGCCATTCTGGCGCTCTCCATGTCGTTCCTCGGCATCGGCGCGCCGCCGGCGATCTTCGGCCTGTTCGTCGTGACCCTGCTGCCGATCCTGCTGAACACGATCGCCGGCCTGACCTCCGTCCCGGCGCCGCTGATCGAGGCCGCGCGCGGCATGGGCATGACCGAACGGCAGATGCTGTTCCAGGTGGAGTTGCCGAACGCGGCCTTCGTCATCCTGGCCGGCATCCGCACGGGGCTTGCGATCAATGTCGGCACGGCGCCGCTCGCCTTCCTGATCGGCGGCGGCAGCCTTGGCGAGTTGATCTTCACCGGCATCGCTCTCAACGACCTGCCGATGATGCTGGCCGGGGCGATCCCGACCGCGCTGCTCGCCATCCTGGTCGATTTCGCGATCGGCCAGGGTCAGTACTGGGCCGTGCCGAAGGGCGTGAACCCGCTTCGGTGAGGCTTCGACCAACCAGGGAGAAGGGAACAGGAAATGATGAGAAACACGATCGCCGCGCTTGCCGCATCCGCGGCGCTCTCGATCTTCGGCATCTCCTCCGCGTCGGCGCAGGAGATCGTCATCGGCGGGAAGAACTTCACGGAACAGCTGACCTTGGCCGAGATTACGGCGCAGCTTCTCGAGAGCAAGGGTTACGACGTCAAGAAGAATGTCGGCATGGGCACGACCATCGTCCGCTCGGCGCTCGAGAACGGGCAGGTCGATCTCTACTGGGAATATACGGGAACCTCGCTGATCGTCTTCAACAAGGTCACCGATAAGCTGACGCCCGAGGAGACCTATCAGCGGGTCAAGGAGCTTGATGCCGAGAAGGGCCTGGTCTGGCTGGCCCCGTCGACGGCGAACAACACCTATGCCGTTGCGATCCGCAAGGACAATCCGAAGACGGAGGGGATGGAGACGATCGCCGACCTGGCCGCGGCCTACAATGCCGGCGCAGACATCATCATGGCCACCACGGCCGAGTTCCCCAAGCGGCAGGACGGGCTGCTCGGCCTTCAGGAGGTCTACGGGTTCAAGGTCGACCGGGCCAATCTGAAGCCGATGGATCTGGGCCTGGCCTACAACGCGCTGGCGAACGGGGACGTGGACATCGTCGTCGTCCAGGCCACCGACGGCCAGATCGCCGCCATGGACCTGCAGCTTCTCAAGGACGAGGAGAACTTCTTCCCGAACTACGCCCTCGTGCCCGTGGTGCGGCAGGACACGTTGGAGGAACATCCGGAGCTGAAGGAAATTCTCGAATCCCTGTCCGTCCGGCTCGACGATGCGACGATGCAGCGGCTCAACGGAAGCGTCGACGTGGACAAGAGGGCGATCGAGGAGGTCGCGGCCGACTACCTGAAGGAGCAGGGCCTGATCTGAGCACGAGCGGCCCACGCCGGCAAAGGAGAGCGGCCCGGATGCCCCGTGCATCCGGGCCGCGGCGTCTAGGCAGCAGCCTGGCGACCTTGGGGCGGCGCCTTGCGCCGCCGGTCGCCGTCAGCTCGTCGGCATCGCGAATTCGGCTCCTTTCCGGATGCCGGACGGCCATCGGGTCGTGACCGTCTTCGTCTTCGTATAGAAGCGGATCGAGTCCGGCCCATACTGGTTGAGGTCGCCGAACGCGGAGCGCTTCCAGCCGCCGAAGGTGTAGTAGGCGAGGGGCACCGGGATCGGCACGTTCACGCCGACCATGCCCACCTGGACCTTCGACGCGAAGTCGCGGGCGGCGTCGCCGTCCCGCGTGAAGATGGCCGTGCCGTTTCCGTATTCGTGGTCCGAAACGAGGGCGAGCGCCTCGTCGTAGGACTGCGCGCGAACGACCGAGAGCACCGGGCCGAAGATCTCCTCGCGGTAGATCCGCATGTCCCGGGTGACGCGGTCGAACAGGCAGGCGCCCATGTAGAAGCCGTTCTCGTAGCCCTGCAGGCTGAAGCCGCGGCCGTCGACCAGCAGCTCTGCCCCCTCCTTCACGCCAATCTCGACATAGTCCTTGACCTTCTGCAGGTGCTGGCGCGTGACTAGCGGGCCGAAATCGGCATCGGGGTCGGTCGACGGCCCGATCTTCAGGTTTTCGATCCGGGGCACGAGCCTTTCGATCAGCCGGTCCGCCGTCCTCTCGCCCACGGGCACCGCGACGGACACGGCCATGCAGCGCTCGCCCGCCGATCCGTAGCCGGCGCCGATAAGGGCATCCGCCGCCTGGTCCATGTCGGCATCCGGCATGATGACCATGTGGTTCTTTGCGCCGCCGAAGCAATGGACCCGCTTGCCCCGGGTCGCCGCCCGGCCATAGACATATTCCGCGATCGCGCTGGAGCCGACGAAGCCGACCGCCCGGATGTCGGGGTCGTCCAGAATGGCGTCGACCGCGACCTTGTCGCCGTTCACGACGTTGAGGATGCCGGCCGGAAGGCCCGCCTCGATCATCAGCTCCGCCAGCCGCATCGGCACGCCCGGATCCCGCTCCGACGGCTTCAGGATGAAGGCGTTGCCGCAGGCGATCGCCGGGGCGAACTTCCACATCGGAATCATCGCCGGGAAATTGAACGGGGTGATGCCGGCGACGACGCCGAGCGGCTGGCGCATGGAATACATGTCGATGGCCGGTCCGGCGCCCTCGGTGAACTCCCCCTTCATCAGGTGCGGCACGCCGATCGCGAACTCGACCACGTCAATGCCCCGCTGGATGTCGCCGCGGGCGTCGGGGATGGTCTTTCCGTGCTCCAGGGCCAGCATCTCGGCCAGGGAGTCGAATTCCTTGCGGACAAGATCCAGGAACCGGATCAGCACCCGGGCCCGCCTTTGCGGATTCTGCGCCGCCCAGGCGGGCTGCGCCGCTGCCGCGTCGAGGACGGCCTGCCGTACCTCCTCTGCGGAGGCCAGAGCGACCGTTCCCTGAACTTCGCCCGTCATCGGCTTGAAGAACTCCGCGCTCCGGCCGCTGCGCCCGGCAACCCGGCGCCCGCCGATGAAATGTCCGATTTCGACCATTGGCTCACCCCCATAGAAGCTGTCGCAGGGGGAAGGTTCTTCTTTTGATTTTTGCGCATCAACGCGCGAAATTGCGGTTCTTCTGTGCGGAAATTCGAGTGCCTGTCCGATGGACTGGGATCATCTGAGAATCTTCCTGGCGGTCGCCCGCAGCGGCCAGATCCTGGGTGCCGCCCGGAAGCTCGGCATCAATCACGCGACGGTAAGCCGTCACGTCTCGGCGCTGGAGGAACAGCTCGGCGTCAGGCTGGTCGAGCGGGGGACCCAGGGCTGCACCCTGACGCCCGACGGCGAAACGCTGATGGCCGCGGCCGAGCGCGCGGAGTCCGAGTTCCTGCGGGCGCAGTCGAAGATCACCAAGGCGGATATGGGCGTCAGCGGGACGGTCCGCGTCGGCTCGCCCGACGGTCTCGGGAACTACTTTCTGGCGAGGGAGCTGGGGAGGCTTGCGTCCCGTCATCCGGGTCTCACCATCCAGCTCGTGCCCTTGCCGCAGACCTTCTCGCTCTCGAAGCGGGAGGCCGACATCGCGATTACGCTGGACCGCCCGACCCATGGGCGCCTGATGGTCCGGAAGCTCACCGACTATACGCTCGGGCTTTACGCCTCCCGCTCATATCTCGAGAGGACCGGCCCGATCGACCGGCAGGCGGATTTGAAGGACCGGATGCTAGTGACCACGGTCGAAGACCTCGTCTACAGCCGGGCGCTCGACTACGCCGAGGAGCTGCGGCAGGCGGTGCCGCGGCGATTCGAATGCGCCAGCATCGTCGGCCAGATCGAGGCCGTGCGCTCCGGGACCGGTGTCGGCGTCCTTCACGACTATGCTGCCCAGTTCTATCCGGAACTCGTGCGGATCCTGCCCGATATCCGGTTCACCCGAAGCTACTGGCTTGTCAGTCACCCTGACACCCATCACACGGGACGGGTCGCCGAGGTCTACGGCTATATCGTCGACCAGGTCCGCAAGGCGCGCCGGGAATTCCATATCGGCTAGTCCGGGCGAACGCCACGGGTCATGCCGAAGCCTGCGCCGGCACGCCCTGTCGATGCCGGGGAAAGAAGCCGGGGGCAAGCGCGCTCAGGCGATCTCTTCGAGAGCGGAGGAGGCGACGTCCAGCAACTCCTTGCCGGTGCCGACGAACAAGGCGAGGTTCGCGACGCTGGAAAGGCCTGCCGCAATGCCGCCGAGGAAGGCGACCTTCTTCGCCCACACGGCTGCCTTGTCGAACTCCTGGGCCTCTTTCACCAGCGCGAGCGCGCGCTTCCCCTTCTCCAGCCGCTTGTCGAGATCCCGATCGAAGCTTTCGTATTGCAGTTGCAATGCCTGGAACTTCCGGTGCATCGCGTGAAGCGTCTTCTTGATCTCGTCCCCGGCAATGCCAGGCGTGGAGGGAAAATTGTCCGTGAACTCTACTATCCGCTTGTACATCTCCGCGCGCTTGGCTTCGAGCTTCGTCAGCTTGCCGTAGTATTCCCCGGCAACGGCTTCGGCGTCGCTGATCGTGGAGAAGAACAGCTTATGGGCTTCGCCCAGCACGCCCTTGGCCAGCTCCTTGCCGGCTTCCTTCATCTTGTCGATCTTCTGTCCGGTCTGCTTTTCCACGGCCTTGATGCGGCGTTCGACAAGATCGCTGGTCTTGGCCAGAACCTTTGCAAGTTCCCGTTCGGTCTCCTGGACGTCGCGGGTCATCTTGTCTAGCGTCTTCGCCAGGTCGTAAATCCCCTTGGCGACGGCGAAGAGATTCGTGAAGGCGGCGCCCAGCGACAGGGCGGCCGAGGCGGAGCCGACAAGGACGGTGACCGCCGAGACGCCGATCTTGACGCGGCACTCCTTCTTGAACTTGGCCAGATAGGCGTGGCGCTGGGTGCGTTCCTTCCAGACCTGGTCGACGATCTCGTTGATCCGGCGCTCGACGATGTTCTTGTAGTGACGAAGGACCTCGTTGGCTTCCTTGACCTTGGCTTCCCGTTCCCGGGCCGAGAAGCCGTTCATCTTCGCGTCGATCTTGAGAATGGTGTCCCTGAAGGCCGCGGTGTGGAGTTCGACCTCCTTCTGGACGGCCTTCATCATCTGTATGTGGGCGTCTTCGACCCAGCCGTTGCGCACCAGCTTCAGGTATTCCTCGTCGACGACGACCCAGGCCTGAACCTCGATTGCGCCGGGCTGAAGCCATTTCGGCCTGAGCCCGCCCGCCAGGTTGCGGGCGTAGACGAGCTCCAGCTCCTTGGCCCGGCCGCTCGGTGCCGGCGGCTGCGCCATCGCCATGACCATCAGGGAGATTTCCTTGAGCTCCTGGCGAAGCGCCTTGAGGTGCCGGGCAGCCTCGCCGCTCGCCCCCGAAGCCGCGGAGTCGATCAGGGAGAAATAGCCGTCGATCGCCTTCGTGACCGCCGGAAGTCTGGCCTGACGGTCCTCGAAGCTCTTGGCGTTCTCGAACTTCTCGAGGGAAGGCCCAAGATCCATCCCCTTGCCGCTGATCTTCTTCACGATCTCGGGCGGAAGAGGAGATTTCTTGCCGAGCCACCGCTCCTTTACATCCTTCCAATCGCTGCGAAGGGGCATCGGGGGCCTCTGTCGGGTGATCCGCGGTAAACCGGGTGAAACGTCAGTACGGCCAATTCTATTAAAAATCCAGAAATACGATGATTGCCGGCGGCGGGTGCCCGGCATTCCCTCGCCGACCATGCCGGCCGGCGCGTGCTTCGGGCGGCGAATCGGGCTATGATCCGAAGACAGCTCCTGTCCGGAAGACAGTCTCATGGTCGAGGCCGGACGTGGCGACCTCTGGTCTGCCGGTGACGCCTACGAACTCTATGTCGGGCGTTGGAGCCGGCGCGTCGCGCGCGAGTTCCTGGGCTGGCTCGGCCTGCCCCCTGGGGGCGACTGGATCGATGTCGGTTGCGGGACCGGGACGCTTGCCCAAGCCATCCTGGAGGAATGCGGGCCGATATCGGTCGCGGCCGCGGACACCTCGCCGGGGTTCCTGCAGCACGCGCGACGGCAGACCGGCGATCTGCGGGTCATGTTCGTGCAGGCCGATGCCGAGGCGCTGCCTTGCGCCGGCCGGTCCTTCGATGCCGCGGTCTCCGGCCTCGTCCTGAATTTTGTCGGACGCCCGCTCCGGGCGGTCCGGGAGATGCGGCGGGTCGTCAGGCCGGGCGGCACGGTTGCCGCCTATGTCTGGGACTATGCCGAAGGCATGCAGATGATGCGACGCTTCTGGGATGCTGCGATCGAAGCCGATCCCGCGGCGGCAGCCTTGGACGAGGGCGTGCGCTTCCCGCTCTGCTCGCCGGCCAGGCTTGCGTCCCTCTTCTCGGACGCGGGGCTTGCGCGCGTCGAAACCCGCGTGATCGGGATCCCGACCGTGTTTTCCGATTTCGACGACTTCTGGCGGCCCTTCCTGGGCGGGCAGGGGCCGGCGCCCGGCTACTGCATGGGCCTCGCCCCGTAGCGTCGGGAGGCGTTGAGGGAGCAGCTGCACGCTGCCCTTCCGGTCCGGGCGGACGGCACCATCCCCCTCGAGGCCCGGGCCTTTGCCGTCCGGGGACGTTGATCCACGGGAGCCCGCCGCCGCCCGGGACCGGGCGGGAAGTGCCGCCTCACTCCCGGGACTTGAGCCGCGTGGCCGCGAATTCGATCTCGTTCGTCAGCACGCCGCCCGAATAGCCGCGCGGCAGGCGTGCGATGTCCTCGGCGCTGTCGATGCCGGTCGAGAAGTCTCCGCCGTGATAGGGGCCGACGACGAACACCTCGCTGCCGGCAGACCGCATCCGGTCCAGGAACCGGTTCGGCCAGCCCCAGAGCCAGGGCGCAATATTGACGGGGACGAAGATCAGCATCGAACGGCAGGACCGGGGCACGGATCCGGTCCATCCGTACGCGACATAGCGCAACAGGCAGGATTTCAGCGATGCACGGGACATGGTCTTGAGGTCCGGCGCCAGCGCGCTCAGGGCGGCGACCGGTCGGTCGCCGCCATAAACCATCAGCGCCTGCCGCCGGTCCGGCGTCAGGCCGTTGAGCACGGCCGCGAGCATCTCGCCCTCGGTCGGGTCGTTGCTCTTCACGTTGATCAGAAAGCGCCGGTCGGGAAAGGTCTCGAGGACCTCGTCCAGCGACGGCATCAGGCCGATGCCTTTCCCTCGGAACGGAAATGTGGCGCCCCCATCGGCGGTGTAGCCATAGCCGATGTCGAGTGTCCTTAGATAGGCCATCGATTGCTCACGGGTGACGCCGTGGCCGTCGGTGCGGCAGTCGAGTGCCCAGTCGTGGAAGACCGCGAACTGGCCGTCCGTCGTCGGATGAACGTCCAGTTCAACGATGTCAGCGCCGGCCTCGATGCTCGCGCCTATCGAGTCGATGGTGTTCTCCAGATAGCCGTGTGTCGGCGGCAGAATGCGGGACGCGGTGCAGGTGTCGTTCGTCAATCCCGGTGCGTCGAAGCGCTGTGCTATCCCGCGATGGGCAAGCAGGGCGGGCTCGCCGCCCGGCTCGGGCGTCAGCAGGTTCGTGTTGTTGAAATAGATGAAGACGCCGAGCAGGAGCAGGACCGGTACCAACAGCCTCCGATCTTCCGCAACGCCAGCCTCCGTTCCCTTGCCGTTTCGCCCCGGCTGATCGCTTCAGAAGCCGGCAAAAATTGGGCCGGAACAGCCGGAATTTGGCATGAATGTTCCTTGGGCGTCACGCCCACGGCCGTTCATCGCGTCAGCCGGGCCTCCACAAGGTCCAGGTTCCGGACCAGCCTGCGAACGACCTCGTCATTGCTGCGCTGGGCGCGGGCGCGGCGGAAGATCTCGTCGCGTTCGGCCCTGATGCCGATCAGCCTCAGCTCCCGTTCGACAGCGTTCCGCATGCCGGACATGTTCGCCTCCGGCTTCTCCACCCGCTCCAGCCGGTCCCGATAGCGCCTCATGATGTCGACTGCCGCCTCGGCATAGAGGTCGGGGTCGCCGCTGCGTTCGGCCAGGCGATGCTGGGCGGCCTCCACGGCGCGGATGGCTGCTGTCGCTGCGGCGGCCATCAGGCGCTGCTCTTCCCGCTCATCGGCGGTTTCGGGCGGCAGGGGCAGGTCCTTCAACAGGTTGGGCAGCGCGATGCCGGAGACGATCAGGGACAGGACGATGACGCCCGCGGCCAGAAGGATCGCCAGCTCGCGCGCCGGGAAGGGAGAGCCGTCGTTCATGACCAGCGGAAAGGTCAGGACGCCGGCCAGGGTGATCGCGCCCTTGACGCCGGCGAGCGCCACGGCCGCGACCAGCCTCATGCTCGGCACCCGCTTCGGTTCGCCGCGCCGGCCGGCGCGAAAGAGGGTCAGGCGAAGCGAGGCCCAGACCCAGAGGAAGCGCAGCAGAGCCAGGGCGGCGGTGATCGCGACCACGTAGAGGGCCAGCACCCAGACCTGCTCCTGCCCGGCTTCGCGCAGCGCTTCGGCCGCTTCGGACAGGATGGCCGGCAGCTGTTCTCCCAGAAGCACGAAGATGACGCCGTTGGCGGCGAACTGGACCGCGTTCCAGACGGCGTCCCGCTGCAGCCGGGTCTCGCCGCCGGCCATCCCGGTGAACTCGGCATAGCTCATCGTGACGCCGGCCGCGACCGCGGCGAGAATGCCGGAGCAGCCGAGATGCTCCGCCAGGAGATAGGCCCCGAAGGGGATCAGCAGGCTGACCAGGATCTGGGTGCCGGTCTCCTCGCCGAAGCGCTTCGAGATCCGGGATTTCAGTTGGTTGACCAGCCATGACAGGGCCGCGCCGATTGCGATCCCGCCGACCGCCAGCCACAGGAAGCTGGCGACCGCGGCGGAAAGCGAGAAGGCGCCGGTAAGCGCGGCCGCAATGGCAAAGCGCATGCAGACAAGGCCCGATGCGTCGTTGAGCAGGCTTTCCCCTTCCAGGATGTGCATCACCCGTTTCGGGGCGGGGGAGCGGGAGGTGATCGCCGATACCGCGACCGGGTCAGTGGGAGAGAGAATGGCGGCAAGGGCGAACGCCACGGGCAACGGCATCGTCGGCAGAAGCCAGTGGATGAAATATCCCATGCCGAGCACCGTAAAGATCACGAGTCCGACCGACAGCTCGAGGATGGTCGCGGCGTCGCGGAACAGGCCCTGCTTGGGAATCCGCCAGCCGTCCAGGTAGAGTAGCGGTGTGATGTGGAGCTGGAAGACG
>JAJUFW010000203.1 GCA_029263555.1 Alphaproteobacteria bacterium | reverse complement strand
GCCCGCCTAATGAGCCATCGACGCGAGTTCTTCATAAAGTTCTGAGCAGGCGGTGCCCAGCACGTGCTGGGCCAGCACGTCCAGCCCGCCGGGCGGGGGCGGGTCGCCGTCCAGCGTCATTTCCCGGACGCCGTCCAGGGCGGCGCGGCATTCCAGCACTTCGAAGCGGTTGGCAGGCACGAGAACCGCCTCCGACGGGCTGTCCAGCCGGTGGTTGGCGCGGCCGATCCTCTGCAGCAGGCGGCTGACGCCTTTCGGCGCGCCCACCTGGATGACGAGATCGACGGAGGCCCAGTCGATGCCAAGGTCGAGAGACGACGTCGCGACCACAGCGCGCAGTCGCCCTTCGGCCATCGCCGCCTCCACCTTGCGGCGCTGCTCGGCAGCCAGGCTGCCGTGGTGGAGGGCGATGGGCAGGGCGTCGTCGTTGCGCCGCCACAGCTCCTGGAAGACGATCTCCGCCTGGGCGCGGGTATTGACGAAGACGATCGTCGTGCCGTGGCGGCGGATCAGCTCATAGACCTCGGCCAGAGCGTGGATCGCCATGTGGCCGGCCCAGGGCAGACGCCCGGCCGTCTCCAGGATCCGGATCCGGGCTGGGGCTCCGGACCGGCCAGTCACCAGGCGCACGTCGCCGGCGTCGCTGCGGCCGGTGGGCGACAGCCATGCGGCCAGCGCCTCCGGATGGGCAACCGTCGCCGACAACCCGACCCGCCGCATCCCGGGCGCAAGCGCCGACAGCCGCGCCAGGCCCAGGGCCAGAAGGTCGCCCCGCTTGGTGCCGGCAAGGGCGTGCAACTCATCCACGACGACCGCGCGCAGGCCGGAAAACACCCGGGACGCCTCGGAATAGCTCAGCATCAGGGCCAGGCTTTCCGGTGTGGTCATCAGGATCTGCGGCGGGTGGCGCCGTTGCCGCTCGCGCTTCGCCGCGGGCGTGTCGCCGGTCCGCGTCTCGTGCCGGATGGGCAGCCGCATCTGCGCGAGCGGGCGTTCCAGGTTCCGGTGGATGTCGACGGCGAGCGCCTTAAGGGGAGAAATGTAGAGCGTATGCAGCCCTTCGCGGGGGCGCTCCGACAGCTCGACCAGGGACGGCAGAAAGCCGGAGAGCGTCTTGCCGCCGCCGGTCGGGGCGATGAGGAGGGCGTGAGCCCCCGCCCGGGCGGCTTCCAGCATCGCGACCTGGTGGGCATGCGGGCACCATCCCTGCTGGGCGAACCAGCCCAGGAAGAGAGGGGGCAGGAGGGAGCTATCCGCAGGATCGGCAACGGGCATCGGAAGCCGAAGACTAGCGCGCGCCGGCTACCTCCGTCGACGGTCTCGGTCACCCGTTCCGGACTTGCGGCGGCGGGGGCGGGGATGGTTTTCTGACCGACCCTTGCAGACCAACTTGCCCCGGATTTCCTGACGATGACCGCACGCCCGATCGGCCTGATCACCGCCATCCCCGAGGAACTGTCGGATTTCGCCCGCGATCTTGTGGACGAAAGGCGGCGCAGCCTGGCTGGCCTGACCTTTCAGACCGGAGAGCTGGACGGAACCCGGGTGGTCCTGGTCGAAAGCGGGATCGGCAAGGTCAATGCCGCGGTCGTCGCAACCCTGCTGCTGCATGAGTTCGGCTGCCGGGCGCTTCTGTTTTCCGGGGTTGCCGGCGGTCTCAGCCCCGACCTATCGGTCGGCGACGTCGTGATCGCGACCCGACTGATCCAGCACGATTACGGTGCCCTGGTTGGCGGACGCATCCGTCCCTACCAGCCGGGCGTGCCGCCGCTTCCCGGAATCCCGGACGAACACGGATACGACCTGCCGGAAAGTCTGGTGGCCGCCCTCGGGGCCGCCGTGCAAGGAGCGGAGCTCCCGGTCCTGTCGGCGGCAGTGGCGGGCGGAGCGCCGCGCCCTCCGCGCGTCGTGTTCGGTCCGATCGTGACCGGCGACACCTTCCTCAATTGTGCCGAAACCCGCGATCGCCTCAGGGCCGAGTTCGGGGCGCTGGCGGTCGAAATGGAAGGGGCGGCGATTGCCCAGGTCGCGGAGAAGTTCTCGGCGCCGGTCGTGGTTATCCGTGCCCTGTCCGATCTGGCGGGCACGGACAGCCATCTCGACTTCCCTGCCTTCCTGAACGAGGCGGCGGCGGTCGCAGCCCGCCTGGTGCGCCGGATCCTCCCGGTGCTCTGACAGGGCCATCGTTTCGACGGCGCTTCATTTGTTGCGTTGCAGCATGGGAAGGGGACATTCTGGTCCCAGGGGTGTGGAGGTCTCGGATCAGCGGTCAGGAGTCCTCATGGTTCAGGAGAGAGAATCCCATCGATCGCCGGGCGGCGCGAAGACGTCCCGCTCCACATCGGATGCGCCGGCCCCGCCGGCCGGCGGCACGGTCGTCTCCGTCCGGACCGACACCGGCGACCATGCGGTGTCCTGGCGCGGTGCCGCGCCACTGCCGTGGCTGTTCTTCCCCGCAGCCGCCGCGACGAAATGGGGCCTGGGGGATCCGGCCGGAACCTGGGACCTCATATTGCGTCCGCTCTCGTGCGTTGGCGACGTCTATCGCCTGGCATGGGACGAGTGGCTTGGACTTGCGCAGCGCAGCGTCCGCGGCAACATCGAGGCGTTTTCGACGCTTTCGTCCTGTCGCACGCCCCAGGACGTCGTTCTCTGCGAGACCGACGCGGTGAAGGACCGGCTCGATGACCTGCTGGGATGCACGGCACGGCTGTCGGAAAAGGCGTCGGAGGCGTTCTGCGCGGTCTTCGGGGCGGCAGCGGAGGCGGCGACCCGGCTCCCGGCGGCACAGCGTCGGGACGGGAATTAGCCTCAGAGGATGAGGCGCAGCGTCTCCGTGAACCGCTCTCTCCCCGCGGACGGGGTGTCGGGAGACCCGAGGGCCACGGGCTCGACGATGTCGCCGCTGAACAGCATGTCGACATTGGTTCCGTCCGTGGACAGGGGCAGGCTCAGCCGTTGGATGAAGCGCTCGGTGCCGTCGCCGACCGGCGGGAGCACCAGTTCCGTATAGATCGGGCGCCGTCGGCGGACCACCTCTTGACCCAGCTCGATGAGGTAGTGGCCATAGGCGTTACGGAATATCTCGTCCACGTAGCGTCCCGTGATTTCGACCCCGAGCGTGTTTCGGTAGGCGGTGCCGACCAGCCGGTAGCGGAGCCGGGCGTCGTCGGTCACCTCGGTCAGCAGCAGGTGGGGCAACAGCGTGGGCGGAATGTCGACCGGGTCGATATCGGTCCGGCTCGGCATCTCCCGCCCCTTCAGGAGATCCTGCCAATAATCGTGAAGCCAGCGAAGAAGGTCATTCTGAATGCCGCATAGGCGGCTCGCCTGGACCTGAGACATCATGTCGGGGCTTCTTGTTCATTGATTGGGGCCGCATTCCGGCCCGGAGGCGACGGCCCGAACGTCCCGGACGGGAAGCTGCGGCCAGCAGAAAGGTAGCACCTCCTGCCCGCAATCAAAACGGGATTATTGTATATGGTATTCGCCTCACGGCATGTGGGCCAGGCAGGTTCCGGCTTCGAGCCCTGGGTTGTGGGGCGTTGGGCGCCGGCGCCTAGTCCGCGGCGAGGGCCCCGGCGATACGGCTCCCGACCTTCGCGTTGTGCTTCACGAGGGCGATGTTCGCCTCCAGGCTGCGGCCTCCGGTCAGCTCGACGAGACGGGCAAGCAGATAGGGCGTGACGTCCTTGCCCTGGATGCCTTCGGCTTCCGCTTCGCCCAGGGCCCGGGCGATTGCGGCATCGATTTCGCCGATGGAAAGAGCGTCGGGAACGGGAATCGGATTGGCGATGACCGTTCCGCCCGGATAGCCCAGCACCTGCTGCGTGCGCAGGACCGACGCCACCTCCGCCGGGGTGTCGCACCGGTGGGGAAGGGCCAGTCCGCTGGAGCGGCAGTAGAAAGCGGGAAACTCGTCGGTGCCGTATCCGATCACCGGAACGCCGGAGGTCTCCAGGAACTCCAGGGTCTTCGGAAGATCCAGGATCGACTTCGCCCCCGCACAGATCACGGCCACCGGCGTGCGGGCCAGCTCCTGCAGGTCAGCCGAGATGTCGAAGGTCCGCTCGGCCCCGCGATGGACGCCCCCGATGCCGCCCGTGACGAAGATCCGGATCCCGGCGAGATGGGCGATGATCATCGTCGCGGACACGGTCGTCGCGCCGTCGCCGCCCCGGCCCAGGATGACCGGCAGATCGCGCCGGCTGAGCTTGGCGATGCCCTGCGCCTGGCCGAGCCGCTCCAGCGTGTCGTCGTCGAGCCCGACGCGCATGCGCCCGTCCAGGACGGCGATGGTCGCGGGAACCGCGCCGTTCTCCCGCACGATCCGCTCCACCTCACGCGCCGTCTCGACGTTGCGGGGATAGGGCATGCCATGGGAGATGATCGTGCTTTCCAGGGCGACCACCGGCCTGCCGGCGTTCAGCGCATCGGCGACCTCGGGGGCGACAATCAGCATGTCCGTCAAGGTGTTTTCCTGGATGTCAGGCAAGGGAGAGGATGCCGGCCCTTTGCAGCAGCAGGTCGGCGTTCAGGGACGGGTTTACGGTCTCGGCGCTTTCGACCGCAAGGGCGGCGTCGGCCAGCCCCAGCATCATTGCTTCGGCCATCGGCCGGTCCGTCGCCTGGCCGTAGAGCATGCCGGCGATCAGCGCGTCGCCGGCGCCGGTGACGTCGCGCACCCGTGCCGGCATTGCCGGAAAGAAATCGTAGGTGCCGTCGCTCGCCAGGAAGCTTCCATCGGCCCCCTGGCTGACGACGACGGCGGCGACGCCTCGTCGCAGGAGACTGTTGGCCGCCTCGCAGACATCCAGGGGGCTCCGCACGTCCCGCTGGGCGAGGAAGCCGATCACGTCCCGGTTGCCGAACAGGAGGACGATGCGGTCGAGGAGCCCCGCAAGCTTCGCGGCCTTGGGAACCGAGACGGCATCGACCGCCAGCAGGGACACGCCGGCCGGCCGGTTCTCCAGAAGGAAGCGCAGCGTCGGCGCCGGAAAGTTCGTGTCCAGGAACCATACCGGATGATCCGCAAGCGCCGGCAGAAGCGCGGCGATCCGGTCCGGGGTCATCTCGTCGTAGATCGCCATGTCGGCGAGGGCCACGACCAGTTCCCCGCGATGGTCCAGAAGAGCCGTGTAGCACGCCGTGTGGTGGTGTTCGGACCGGTCGCAGAGCCCCATATCGACCCCGCAGCGCCCGGTCTCCGTGATCACCCTGTCGCCGTCGCCGTCCCGGCCGACGATGCTGACCAGCGAGACGCGGCCGTCCAGCCTTGCCAGGCATTCCGCCACGTTGCGGGCGACGCCGCCAAGCGTGCGGGTCATCGTCACGGGATTCGAGGTACCCAGTCGCACGGCCTGGTCGGCAGATGCCTTGTGGTCCATGTGCGCAGCACCGATACAGGCGATCGCGACAGTCATCGGGGGAACGCGGGATCCCGTAATTCAGCCAAAGTTTAACCATGATGCGCGTCCGTCTGGCGGCGCGCAAGCAGGGGTCCTGGAGATCCTAACGCTTTCGACCGATATTTCGGGTCATGACATCGCCCATTCCCAGGCCAGAATCCTGGCTGCGCGTTCTGCCGAAGGGGCTTTACTGCATCCCGGGGGACTTCTTCATCGACCCGATTTGCCCTGTGGAGCGGGCGGTGATCACCCATGCCCATTCCGATCATGCGCGGGCCGGCAACCGCAAGGTCCTGGCAACCCCGGAGACGCTGTCGATGATGCGCGTCCGGTATGGGGAGGACGCCGGCGGAAGCCTGCAGGCTCTGCCCTATGGGGACCGCCTGTCGCTGGGCGACGTAACCGTCCGCCTGGTTCCGGCGGGCCACGTCCTCGGAAGCGCGCAGGTCGTGATCGAGCATCGCGGCTGCAGGGTCGTCGTCTCCGGGGACTACAAGCGCCGGCCGGATCCCACCTGTGCGCCCTTCGAGGCCGTGCCCTGCGATCTGTTCATCACCGAGGCCACCTTCGGG
>JAJUFW010000624.1 GCA_029263555.1 Alphaproteobacteria bacterium | reverse complement strand
GGCCGAAGCGCATGTGGCGGCCCTCGAATATCTGAAGGAAAAGGGCGGCGTTCTTACCGTCAATCTCGGTACCGGGGCCGGCGTCAGCGTGCTCGAAATGGTTCGGGCCTTCGAACGGGCAAGCGGCCGCGCCATTCCTTGCAGGATCGTCGGAAGGCGGCCCGGCGACGTGGCCGAATGCTGGGCGGACCCGACGCTCGCCAACCGTCTTCTGGGCTGGAAGGCAAGGCGCTCGCTCGACCAGATCTGCGCGGATACCTGGCGCTGGCAGAGCCTCAATCCCGACGGTTATCGGGATATCGAATACGAGGGCGTGCCGGGCGACCTGCGATCGCCCGATCTGGTTCCTGTGTCCGCATAAGGGCACCCCATTCGGCAATGTGCGGGGCGACCGGCCACAGCCCCTCTGACCGGGGCCGCGGCGGCCGGTCGCCGAGCGGCGGCGGATGCGGCGCGCCCCTGTCGGCGTCGTCCGCAAAAGCGTTAAGCTGATGGCCACAATCGCCTTCGATGCCGAACGGGGATAGCTGGCGAATGCTTCTGAACGACGATTTGAGCGTGCCGGCCGTGGTCCATGCCGCAAGGCTCGACTGGGTCGCAAGTCCCACCCGGGGTGTGGACCGGCGCATGCTGTTCCGCATCGGCGAAGAGAAGGCCCGGGCGACATCGATCGTGCGCTATGCGCCGGAGAGCCGATTTCCCCATCACGACCACCCGGGCGGCGAGGAGTTCTTCGTCCTCGAAGGCACCTTCCAGGACGAGACGGGGGATTTTCCAGCGGGCTCCTATGTCCGCAATCCGCCGGGCACGGGCCACGCGCCGGGCTCGCGGGAGGGCTGCACCATCTTCGTGAAGCTGTGGCAGTTTCGCCGGGACGATCGCCTGCGCATCGTCCGGCGCCCCGGCGAAGGCGAGAAGGCCGATCCGTCGCCCGGCATCCTTGCCTCGACGATCCTCTTCGACAACGGCCACGAACAGGTGCGCCTCGAGGAATGGGAGCCGGGGGCCAGGATTCGGCGGGACAACCGGGAGGGGCTCGAACTGCTCGTCCTCTCGGGCGCTTTCTCCGACGGAGAGAATGCGCTCGAAGCGCAGTCCTGGCTGCGCCTGCCGGCCGGCTATCCCCTGGAGGCAGCAGTCGGCCCGGATGGCGCCAAGGCCTGGCTCAAGTCCGGCTCTCTGCTGTCGGACAATGTCGTGCTGTTCTGAGCCGGAACCGGATGAGCCTGTCCTGCGGAAGTGCCGGCACGCTTCCGCGTCCGGATCTCCAACACCGCCCGACGGATCAAGCGCTCACTTCGGACGGTCGCATGCCTAAGGCGATGCCGGCCGCAGGGGTGCCGTCAATCCTTGAAGCCCATGACGAAGTCGGCGAGGCAGCGCGAAGCGGAAAGCAACGTCGACGCGGTTGTGGAAAGCGAAGCCGGCGGCTTCGAAAGAAGTCTTCGGTTTTCAGGGAGATAGTGGCGCGCCCGGGAAGATTCGAACTCCCAACCTTCTGATCCGTAGTCAGATGCTCTATCCAATTGAGCTACGGGCGCTGCGCGGAAAACCTGTGGTCTTCAGAAACGGTCCCGATTTCCCTTTCCGAATTCGTCCAAGGAAATCTGCGGCTCGTCGAGCCGCAGCGGGCAAGGCTTCCGTGCGGTGGACGGGTAGATAGCAAACCGGTGCCTCCGCTGCAAGGACGTAATTTCCGAATTTGTCGGGCGGCTCGCGCCGCCCGGGAACGGCCTTTCCGTCCGAGGGCCCGATCAGCGCCACATGTTCCGCATGCGCGCCGCAAGGTCGACCCTGACCTGGGGCGATGCCTGGCACGCGCCGCCCGGCCCGCCAGTTGCGGCCGGCCAGCCGCAGACCTCGAAGTTCCCCAGGATCGAGCCCGGAATGAAGCGGGTGCGCGAAGCCGTGACGTGGCGGTCGCCCCGCGCCGCCTGGCCGTGGACGAAGAACCGGTGGGGCACGATCAGGTGCAGGTCGTCCCGGGCGCGGGTCATCGCGACATAGAGCAGGCGGCGCTCCTCCTCGAGCTCCGCCGCGGTGCCGGCGCCGAGGTCGGACGGGATGCAGCCGTCGACGACGTTGAGGACGAATACCGACATCCACTCCTGCCCCTTGGCCGAGTGGATGGTCGAGAGGTTGAGGTAATCC
>JAJUFW010000386.1 GCA_029263555.1 Alphaproteobacteria bacterium | reverse complement strand
TGACACGCGCTGGCACGTCCCATTGCGTCTCGCGCGTCCCTGGCGGGAACAGGCAAGGGCCGGCAAGATCTACGAGGCGCTGCGGGCCGACGACGAGAGAAGCCGCGACAGGTTCAGCTTCTAGCATCCACGGATCGCCCGGGCCGGGCGGGCGCTGCTTGAGTCCCCCGGGGTCCCGGTTGTGTTATACTGCCCGTCGCGGCGCGCCATGGGATGCCGAAATGGCGAAGGATGATCCGTGCGGATCGGGTCAGGGCAGGCTGGCAAGGTACGAGGCGGAGATCGCGCGCCTGTCGGCCAGGATCGTGGATCTGAAGGCGATCCTCGACAGCCAGCCCGACATGATCTGCCGCTTCCTGCCGGACACAAGGCTCGTTTACGTCAACCGCGCCTTCGCCGCCCATTTCCGGATCGCGCCGGAACGCCTTCTCGGCCGGCGCCTGTCGATCCTTCTGCCCCAGATCTGGCGGAATTTCGACGGTCATTGCATCTTCAGCCCGGCGGTCCCGGACCGCGAGGTCCGGCACGAGACCGTCTTGTCCGACGGCAGCAGCCGCTGGACCCTGTGGCACGATCATGCCGTCTTCGATTCCGCAGGCCGGCTTCGGGTCCTGCAGTCGATCGGCCGGGACGTGACCCGGGAGTGGCTGACGGAGCTGGCGCTCCGCAATGCGGAGGAGCGGCTTCGGCTGGTCGAACCGCCCGGCACGGCCGGACCGCTTTACGAACCCGTGTCCGCGCGCCGCAGAAAACCCGTGGTCGTCCTGTCACGCCGCGAACGCCAGGTCGCCCACCTGATCGCGGAGGGCAAGACGAACAAGCAGATCGCGACCGCGCTGAATCTCCGGGTGCCTTCGGTGAAGGTCTACGCGACCTCGATTTTCCGGAAACTGGAGGTCCGGAACCGCACCGAGGCGGCCGCCGTGCTGCTGAGCCGGCCGATAGCCGATTCCCTTCGCCTGAGGCTCGACTCCGCCACCGGACGAAGTCTTCGCTAGAGCTTCGGCCCCCACAGCGTCCGCCAGAGACAGACACCGATGAAATAGATCGACGTCAGGCCCCAGACGGCGCCCGCCCAGGCCGGAATGACCGGATGGCTCAGGATCAGGACCAGGCTGGTCAGCATCCACAGAATGGTGGCGCCGATATTCCAGATCCGGAAATGCTGGACCCGGAAAGGATGGACGAACTTGATCGTCGTGAAGGTCAGGACGCCGATCACGATCACGATCGCGAAGCCGACCGCGGGCGGAATCGGCAGCACGAAGAGATAGAGCGCGATGATGTTCCAGATCGCCGGAAAGCCGACGAAGTAGTTGTCCCCGCTCTTCATTTGCGTGTTGCAGAAGCAATAGAGCGAGGTGAGGGCGATATAGAGCGCGCCGATCAGCGAAAGATGATCCGGCAGAAGTCCGAATCGATGAATGAAGACGGCCGGCACAACGACATAGTTCAGATAATCGATCACGAGATCGAGCGTATCGCCGCTGAACCAGGGCAGAGCCTCCTTTACGTTCACCCGCCTCGCAAGAGAACCGTCCAGCCCGTCGATCATCAGCGCGGCGCCCAGCCAAAGCAGGGCGGTCTTGGGATCGTTGTCGATTACCGCAATGAAGGCCAATACGCCCAATGCCGCGCCGCTGCCGGTCAATGCATGGACAGCCCAGGCGGACGCCTGGCTGGTGCGGCTGAAAATCCGTTCTGTCATCTTTAGATGTTCTGCACCGTCAAGGTCAGCGGACTACCCAAATAACATCTCGCGTTCCAAAGGGCACGGCAATTGACATGAAGCGGCCACCGAAAACGAATGGCGGAGACGGCATGGCCGCCGGTGCCCAGGCCCCCTCGCCGGGGAAGCCCGCCATCCCGCCCGAATGGCTCCATCCTTCGTCGCTGAAGGAGGCGACTGCGATCCAGCGCCTGATTGCCGAGCGTGTCCGGGACGAGGACGCCTTCGGTCCCGTCGATTGCGTCTGCGGCGCGGATGTCAGCCATATTCGCTGGGACCCGGCGAAGGTGATTCACGCCGCCCTGGTGACGCTGGAGGCACGGACGCTTGCCATGACGGGCAGTGCCGGTGCCTCGGAACCGGCGCGCTTCCCCTATGTCCCGGGCTATCTGGGCTTCCGGGAGGCGCCGGCGCTGGTCGCCGCCTGGCAAGGTCTGTCGCGCGTCCCTGACCTCCTTTTCGTGGACGGCCACGGCCGGAGCCACCCGAGGGGTTTGGGCATCGCGAGCCATCTGGGCGTCCTCCTCGACGTGCCGACGATCGGTGTCGCGAAGACGCTTCTGGTCGGCGACATCCCGGAGCCGCCGGGGCCGGAGCCCGGCGACCGCGCCCCGCTGGTCTGGCGAGGGAAAACGATCGGCATGGCCGTCCGGACGAAGCGCCGGGCAAACCCGGTCTATGTCTCGGTCGGGCACCGAATCTCGCTCGAAACTGCAGTCGAATGGGTGCTCCGGACAAGAAGCGGCTACCGCCTGCCGGAGCCGACCCGGCAGGCCCATCTCGCCGCCAACGCGCTGCGCCGCCGCTTTCCGTCGCCGGATCCGGCCGCCTGAGCGGCCGGGCCGCCGCTCAGGCGCGGGCGACGACGGGAACGTAATCCTCGAGCCCCTCCTCCGGATCGTCGAACCGGATGACGCGGCCCGTCTCGGCCGAGCGGTAGAGCGCCATCAGCATGCGGACGACCTCGACACCGTCGGCGAAGGTTTCGACCGGGAGCTGCCCGCGCCGGAAGCATTCGACCATATGCCGGTTCTCGTCCGTGTAGCCGTAGACCCCGGCCTCGTCCTCCAGCACCGGCATCAGGCCCTGCTCGGCGTTCTGCTTCTCCACTAGGTCCTCGCCCTCCTCTCCGGTGACGGCCCGGGACATGAAGACCTTCAGCCCCGTGTTGAGCGAGTTGAACTCCATCGCATATTCCGGCCCCAGCAGCTCGAGCTGGATGCGCAGGCCGGCGCCGACATAGGCCCAGGAGGTCGTGGCCTCGATCATCAGCTCGCTCCCGTCCTCGTCCTCCAGGACGATCGTGCCGCGCGCGAAATCCTCGACGGGGCGCGCCCGGAAATCGATCCCCATCCGGTCGTGCAGCTGACCGGCATAGCGGGGCCGCGTCCATTTGAGATTGCCGACGGTTCCGTTCGCGCTGACCAGGCGCAGGCTGTCCCGCGGCGCGCCGGGGCGGGTCAGGAGGAAGCGCGCGACCTCCACCGAATGGCACATCATGTCCGAAAGGACGCCGCCGCCCTGCTTGTCCCCCTGCCAGAACCAGGGTTCGTGCGGGCCGCTGTGCTCCTCCGCGGCCCGGGCCAGATAGGGCCGCCCGGTGACCGGGACCGCCCGCCGCCAGACGATTTCCCGCCCGCGCAGCACGGCGGTCGAGAACAGCTGGTTTTCGAGATACCCGTGCAGCAGCCCGGCATCCTCGGCAAGGCGCAGCATCTCCCGTGCTTCGGCAACCGTGCGGGCCAGCGGCTTCTCGCAGGCAACCGCCCGCAGCACGCCCGGTGCGGATGTCACGACCCGGTGGATCTCCCGCATCGTCTCGAGCCGGGTGTAGTTCGGGGCCAGGATCCACAAGGCGTCGACCTCGCCCGACGCGATCATCGCCTCCAGGCTTTCGAACGCCCGTGCCGGGCCAAGGCCCATCGCCGTTGCCCGCTCTGCCAGCGCTTCGCGGTTCTTCGGGGTGCGGCTGTAGACGCCGGTCACCTGGAC
>JAJUFW010000377.1 GCA_029263555.1 Alphaproteobacteria bacterium | reverse complement strand
AGCGCCTCCTCCAGCGCTTCGGGGTCGTCGATGCTACCGAACGCGCAGTCGAGGATGAAGTTGCCGCTATCGGTTACGACCGGCTGGTCGTCCCGCATGCGGCGGACGATCGTCGCACCCGAGACGCCGTTTTCTTCCAGCACCCGGGCGACCATGCGCTCGGTCTGCTTCCAGGCGAACTGGACGACCTCGACGGGCAGGGGGAAGGCTCCCAGCCGATCGACAATCTTGGTTTCGTCGCAGATCGTGATCATCCGCTTCGACGCATGGGCGATGATCTTCTCCCAGAGCAGGCAGGCGCCACCGCCCTTGATCATGCGGAAGCTGCGGTCGATCTCGTCGGGCCCGTCGATGGTCAGGTCGAGTTCGCCGATCTCGTTCGGGTCCGTGATCCTGATCCCGACTTCGCGTGCCACGTCGATGGTCGAGCGGGACGTGGTGGTGCAGGTCAGCCGCAATCCCGCGGCCACATGCTTGCCAAGCTCGCGCACGAAGAAATGGGAGGTCGTGCCCGAACCCAGGCCAAGCTTCATGCCGTCACGTACGAATTCCTCGATTACCCGGCGACCGGCTACTTTCTTCGCTTCATCTTGTTGTGCGGACATGACGTTCTCCTTGAATGGCTTCCGATCTGCCGCAAGGCGGCTTCAGTTCTGCAACTCGGCCCGGAACGCGGCTCAGATCTTATCGGTCTGCCAGGAATCGAGGGCCGGAAGCTGGTCGGGGAACTCACTGCCGCTCAGGACGGCAATGGCCGTAACCAGCATGTTCACGACGAGGTGATGGTTCAGGCGCGACGCAAGCGGGGTCATCAGCTCGGTCCGGTCGTAAGGCACCACCGCGATCAGCGCGTCGGAGACCCGCGACAGCGGGCTGTCCGCGGCCGTGACGGACAGCACCCGGGCGCCCCCCGAGCGCGCGGCTATCGCCAGTTCGACCATCTGCTTGGTATGGCCCGATTGCGAGAAAATCAGCGCGACTTCGCTCGGCCGGGACTTCTCGACATGCATCCACTGCTTCTGCCGGCCGATCACGGCCGCGCAGCGGAGGCCGAGGCGCTGGAACTTGTGCTCCGCATCGATGGCCGTGACTTCCGAGATCCCGGTGGCGTAGATGCCCGTCCACACCGCATCCCGCAGAAGCCTGGCCCCCTCCTCCACCTGTTGGGGAACGAGGTCCTCAAGCGCCCGCTGTATGGCGTTCAGCGAATTGCGGCAGGTCTTTCTGACGATGTTCTCGATGCTGTCGTTGCGCAGGATCTGCTCGTAGGCGAAGGGGGCCGAGGGCACGAGGCTCTGGGCAAGGTGGAGCTTGAAGTCCTGGTAACCCTCGAACCCGAATCTGCGGCAGAAGCGCATGATCGTCGGATCGCTGACCGAGCACTGCTGGGCAAGCCGGGCCATGCTCATATGGATCACCTGGCTCGGATTCTTGCTTATGAAATCGGCCAGCCTCTGCTCCGCGGCGCCCACGGCCTCCCGCTCGTGAAGGATCCGCTGCAAGATGCTCACTGCCACTCGCTCACTCCCCCTTGTCCTGCCGGCCCGGTCATGCGGACGCCGATGCCGGTTCCGGCCATTTGGCCAGCAGGTCGGCCAGACGGCCGATCCGCTGTTCGGGGGCGACATCTACCCTTGCTCCACCTCCCCAGGGAACGACGAAGAAGGGGACGCCAGCAGCGGCGGCGGTAGCCTGATCGACGGTCGTGTCGCCGACATAGGCCCAGCTTCCCGGCTCCAGCCCCATCTCCGCCGCCACCGCCAGCAGATGGCCCGGATCGGGCTTGCACGCGGGCACCGCGCCGGCACCGATCGCCGCATCGAACAGGGGCGCGAGATCCAGAAGCCGCAGAATCCGCTGCGTCAGCTCGTGCGGCTTGTTCGTGCAGATGCCGAGACGGATCCCGGCGTCGCGGAGCGCCCGGAGATCCTCGGGCACATGGTCGAAGAAGCGCGTCCGCTCGACCGGGTTGCGGTCGTAGTTCTCGATATAGCCCCGGACTGCCCGGTCGACCGACTCCTCGTCCGCCGGCAGGCCCTGTTCCGTGAAGATGTCGAACAGCAGCCGGCGCGGGCCGTTGCCGATGAACTTCTCCACATAGTCGGCCGGCAGCTCCGCCCATCCTTGCGAGGCGAAATAGACATTGACGGCGGCGGCGATGTCTCGCGCGCTGTCGATCAGCGTGCCGTCGAGATCGAAGATCAGGGCGGAAAATCGTGACATCCGCAATTCCTTGAAGACAAAGGGCGGTCGGCGACCGGTGCTCAGCGATCGAAGTCGGGGTGGTTCAGCTCCAGGAACATCCGGCGCAGGGCCGGATAGAGCTCCGCATAGACGCGGTGAGCGCGACGGTAGATCTGCCCGGTCGCTTCGTCCGGATGCTCGCGCGTCAATTCGCGCAGCGCGGCCGCAGCCGCCGTGACATCCGGCCAAACGCCGACGCCGACGCCCGCGACGAGCGCCGCCCCGAACGCAGCCCCCTCTGCCGCCCCGGCGGTCGTGACGACGTCGCAGTCGAAAAGGTCGGCCTGCATCTGCCGCCAGAGCCTGGACCGGGCGCCCCCGCCGGACGCCTTGATCAGGCTGCCCTCGATACCCATCGGCCGCATCAAGCCATGCATGTCGAAAAGGGCGTGAACCACCCCTTCCATTACGGCGCGGGCGAAATCACCCGCTCCGTGTCGCGAGGTCATCCCGATGAAGGTTCCCCGCGCCTGGGGATCGGGATGGGGGCAGCGCTCGCCGTTGAGATAGGGCAGGAAAAGCAGGCCGCGGGCGCCGGCCGCGACATCCTCGGCCTTGGCGACGATTTCGTCGAACTCGACGGGGCGGCCGGCGAACTCGCAAAGGATCGATCTCAGCCACGCCATGGCGCCGCCGGCGTTGAGCGAGACGCCCATGGCGTGCCATTTCTGCGGGCCGACATTGCAGAAGATCTGCACGCGCCCATCCGGATTGGCCACCGGCAGGTCCAGGGCAGCGGCAAGGATCCCGGCCGTGCCGATGGTAGTCTGCAGTTCGCCCGGCGCGATGACGCCCGACCCGATGGTCTGGATCACGCTGTCGCCGCCACCGCCGACCACCGGCGTCCCCTCCGGAATTCCGAAGAGGGTGGCGCCGGACGCGCTGACCCGCCCCGTAACCTCATGCGATTCGTAGCAGGGCGGAAGGAGCGCCGGATCGATCCCGGCCTTCTCGATCAGCCCTGTCGCCCAGCAGCGGCGGCGGACATCGAAGAGCCCGGTGCCGGAGGCGTCCGACACTTCCGTCGCAAGCTCGCCGGTCAGCACCAGCCGCAGATAGTCCTTCGGATTCACCACATGGCGCAGCCGGGCGAAGAGCTCGGGCTCGTGGTTCTTCATCCACAGGATCTTGCCGCCGGTATAGCCGACCAGCATGCGGTTGTTGGTCTCGGCCAACAGCGCCTGCAGCCCTCCGGCCGCCTCGGTGATCGCCTCGCACTCGGCGGCGTTCCGCTGGTCGTTCCAGAGGATCGCCGGACGCAGCACCCGGTGTGCGGAATCAAGCGGAGTCAGCCCATGCATCTGGCCCGAAAGGCCGACCGCCTCGAGCCTGACGCCGGGCGCCTTGGCGAGAACGCCGGCAATCGCCTTGCGCGCCCCCTCGATCCAATCGGCCGGATCCTGCTCCGTCCAGCCCGGACGCGGCTGCGACAGCGGGTAGGTGGCAACATCCGCCGCGATCACCTCGCCCGCAGGGTCGATCAGGATCGCCTTGCAGGCCGACGTGCCGATATCGACCCCGAGCAGCGCCGCCATCT
>JAJUFW010000360.1 GCA_029263555.1 Alphaproteobacteria bacterium | reverse complement strand
GGTGCATCCGGTGCCGTGGGTGTTTCGGGTGGGGATCCGCGGGGCGGACAGTTCCAGGCTCTGCCGCCCGTCGTCCAGGACGTCGATGCAGTCGGGGCCGTCGAGATGACCGCCCTTCAGCAGGATCCATTCCGGTCCCAGCCGGTGCAGCTCGCGCGCCGTCCCGTGCATTGCCGGAACGGCGGCGGGGGCGGGGATCCCCAGCAGCACCGCCGCCTCCGGCAGGTTCGGCGTGACGACCCGGGCGAGCGGGAGAAGCCGGTCGCGGATCGCCGCGACGGCGTCCCCGGCAAGCAACGGGTCACCGCTTTTCGCGACCATGACGGGGTCCACGACCACGTTTCTGGCCGAATGGCGGGCCAGGCGGTCGGCGACCGCGCGGGCGACTTCGGCGGTTCCGACCATGCCGATCTTGACCGCGTCGATCCGCAGGTCGTCGAACACGGCGTCGATCTGGGCCGCGACGAAGTCGGGATCGAGCGTCCGGAATTCACGGACGCCGCGCGTGTTCTGGGCCACCAGCGCCGTCACCACCGAGGCGCCGTAAGCGCCGAGAGCCGAGAACGCCTTCAGGTCTGCCTGGATGCCGGCGCCGCCGCTGGGATCGGTCCCGGCGATGGTGAGGATGTTCGGAATCATCGGCCCCTCCCGTCCCGGATCGCTTGGCGGAGCGCGAGCGCGGCCGCACGCGGATCGGGTGCGCCGCAGATGGCCGAAACGACGGCAAGGCCATCTGCGCCGGCCCGAATCACGCTGTTCGCATTGGCGGCGTCGATGCCGCCGATGGCGATCACCGGCAGGTCGATGGCGCCCCGCGTCGTGCGGAACCCGTCCAGGCCCAGCGGGGCGGCGGCGTCGGGCTTGGTCGCGGTCGGAAACACCGGTCCCAGTCCGACCTTGTCGACGACGGCCGGATCGACCGTATCCGTCGGGTCCGGCGCCGTCTCCGAGAGACCGATCAGGGGCTCCGGGCCCAGGATCTCGCGCGCAATGGCCGGGTCGCCGTCGCTCTGTCCCAGATGGACGCCGTCGGCACCGGCGGCGCGGGCGACCGCGACACGATCGTTCACGATCAGCGGCACGCCGAGGGGCGCGAGCCGGCGCTTCAGCGCCCGGGCCGCTTCGGTGAGCGTCGCGTCGTCGGCCTCCTTGTCCCGAAGCTGGACGATGGTGACGCCGCCCTCGACCGCGGCGAGGACGGTTTCGACGAACGCGCCTGCGGCGTCGGTCACCAGCATGAGGGAAAGGTCGCGAGGGGGCCGGGTCATGACAGCCTCGCCCGGCGCGCGAGCGCCTCGTCGTCCAGCCCGTGGAGCGCGTCCATTAGGGCGACCTGGAAGCTGCCCGGGCCGCTGGCGCGCAGGGCGGCCGCCTCGGCCGCGACCCCGAGGGCCGCTAGGCCCGCCGTCGCCGCCTCATAGGCGCTTAAGCCCGCTCCCAGGAACGCGCCGACGAGCGCCGTCGCCGTGCACCCCATGCCCGTCACCCGCGTCAGCAGGCGATGGCCGTTGGCGATCGCCACCATGCGCGCGCCGTCCGTCACGTAATCGACCTCGCCCGTGACCGCGACGACGGTTTCGAGGTCGCGGGCGAGGCGTCGGGCCGCCTCCCGCGCGGCCGACGAATCGCTCGTGCTGTCAGGGCCCTTGGGGACCGCCTCCGGATCCCCGGCAAGCGCCAGGATCTCGGACGCGTTGCCGCGGATGACGGCCGGCCGGCGCCGGGACAGGGAGACCGCCGCCGCGGTGCGGTACGGGGTGGCGCCGACGGCGACGGGGTCCAGCACCCAGGGTACCCCCGCCTCGGCCGCGGCGCCGGCCGCCCGATCCATGGCGCTGAGCCAGGACGGGGACAGCGTTCCGATATTGACGACGAGGGCGCCGGCAAGCGGCACGAACTCCGCCACCTCCTCCTCGGCATGCACCATCGCCGGCGATGCGCCGATCGCGAGGAGCGCGTTCGCCGTCGTGTTCATGACGACGTAGTTGGTGATGTTATGGATGAGCGGGCTTGCGCGCCTCAACCGGGAAATCGCGTCCGTCAGATCCGGCCTGTCCATGCTCCCCTCCATTGGCGCGGGGAGCCTCTAACGCCGGATCGGCCGGGATTTCCCAAGGGGGTTATGCAAGGCCGGGGCGCTGGTGACGGCTCCCTGCGCTGGCATTACCCAGATCAGGTTCGATGGGTATCATCTCAGCCCATCCCTTTCGGGATGAGCACCCCATGTCACCACGTGCGGGGAAAAGCGTGGCGGAGGGGCCGAACGATGTCAATCCCGGACGGCTGCTGCCCTCATGCCGGGAGGATGCGCGCGACGAAGGTCCGCCAGATCTCCCGGTCCTCCAGCTCCAACGGCGTCGGCACGTCGTATTCGGCAAGCCGCTCGATGCCGTCCCGCGGGACATAGGCGCGGCCGGGATCGCCGATGACGACCAGCCGGTTGCGGGCAAGCGACCGAAACCAGGGCAGGATCCGATCGGCCATCGGCCGCTCGTAACACACGTCTCCCGCCAGCACCGTATCGATCCCGTCGGCGGCGCTGCCGACCAGGTCGTCGGTCCGGACCTCGAGCGGAAGGCCGTTCGCCGCTGCGTTCAGGGCCATTGCGCTTGCCGCGAACCGGTCGATGTCGCATGCGATCGCGCGCGACGCCCCGGCCCTGGCGGCGGCGAGCGCGACGAGCCCGCTGCCGGCGGCAAAATCGAGGACGACCCGGCCCGCGACCGATTCCGGATGATCCAAGACATAGCGCGCGACCGCCTGGCCGCCCGGCCAGGCAAAGGCCCAATAGGGCGGGGGCAGGTTGTTCCGTTCGAGCGCATCTTCCGTTGCATGCCAGAGCTCGGTCACCTCGGTTGCGAGATGAAGGCGGATCTCCGGCACGAGAGGCGGTGTCGTCAGCAGCGTGTTGCGGCGGACGAAGCCGTCGAGGTCGAGATCAGAACCCGGCCGGGAAGACGGCGTCATGGCGGGTCGACCTCAGGCAAGCCATTGTCCGAGGATGAGCCCGCCCAGTACGATGAAGCCGAACCAGCGCGAATTCCTGAACTTTCGGAGACAGTCCGCCGGATCGTCGGGGTGCCAGATCGCGTCCTGCCACAGCGCGTAGCCGAGCGCCGCCGCCAGCGGGATGAGGAAGACCGGGGCCAGCCCTGCCGCCAGGCCGGCGATGGCCAGCAGCACCACCGTGCCGAGATGCATGGCCACGACGAAGGGCTTGCTGGCCTCGCCCAGGCGCCGGGCGGAGGACTTGATGCCGACCAGCGCATCGTCGTTCTTGTCCTGGTGGGCATAGACCGTGTCGTAGGCCAGCGTCCAAAGGACGCCCGCCGCATAGAGCAGGACGGGCGGAAGCGCCAGCGACCCGGTCACCGCCGTCCAGCCGACCAGAGCCCCCCAGTTGAAGGTCAGCCCGAGGAAGGCTTGCGGCCACCAGGTGATGCGCTTCATCCAGGGATAGGGGAAGACGAGCAGCAGGGAGGCGACGCCCAGCCAGATCGTGGTCCGGTTGAACTGCAGCAGCACCGCGAGGCCCAGCAGCAGAAGAAGGCCCAGGAACACGGCCGCTTGGAACAGGCTCACCTGGCCGCTCGGGATCGGGCGGCCGCGCGTGCGTTCGACCCGGGCGTCGAGCTTGTGGTCGGTGATGTCGTTCACGACGCATCCGGCACCCCTCATGATTACGGATCCGACCGCGAACAGGAAGGCGAGCCACAGCTCCTGCAGCCACGAGCTGCCCGACGCGCCCCGTTCGGCAAGCGCCTGTCCCCACCAGCAGGGGATCAGGAGCAGCCAGGTCCCGATCGGCCTGTCCAGCCTCATCAGCTTGGCGTAAGGATCCGCCGCCCGGGGGACGAGCCGGCCGATCCAGCCGCCGTCGACAATGTCCGTGTGGCCCTTGTGCGATCCGGCCGGAAGAGGAGACGTCAATCGCTGATCCATGGGTTGTTGCCGAATTTCCCTGCC
>JAJUFW010000519.1 GCA_029263555.1 Alphaproteobacteria bacterium | reverse complement strand
CGTCTGGGTCTGGGCGGCGGCGGCACGGATGTTTCGCCCTTCTCCGACATCTACGGCGGCAGCGTCCTCAACGCGACGATCTCGTTCTATGCCTATGCGACGGTCTCGGACCGCAACGACGGCAAGGTCCGCTTCTACGCTGCCGATCGGGAAGAGTCCTGGGAAGGCGAAGCGTCGAGCTTCATCCCGATTGAGGGTGCGCTCAAGCTCCATAAGGGCGTCTATAACCGGATCGTGCGGGATTTCTGCGGCGGAAGGCCCCTGCCGGTCACCCTGACGACCGCCGCCGACGTTCCGGCGGGATCGGGGCTCGGCGCGTCGTCGACCCTGGTCGTGGCCATGGTCCAGGCCTTGCGGGAATATCTGGCCCTACCACTCGGAGAGTACGACGTCGCCCATCTCGCCTACATGATCGAGCGCGACGATGTGGGGCTGGAAGGCGGCAAGCAGGACCAGTACGCCGCCTGCTTCGGCGGCTTCAACTTCATGGAGTTCTATGCCGACCGGGTGATCGTCAATCCGCTTCGGCTGAAGCGATCGATCATCGCCGAATTCGAGGCGGGGCTCGTGCTCTGCTACACCGGAACGTCCCGGGAGAGCGCGGAGATCATCGCGCAGCAGGTCGAGAGCGTAAGGGCCCGGAAGAGCGGCCCCGTCGAGGCAATGAAGGAGGTGAAGCGGGACGCCCAGCTCATGAAGGAGCTTGTCCTGAAGGGCGACCTGTTCGGGTTTGCGGAAGTCCTGGGGCGCAGCTGGGAAAGCAAGAAGCGGATGGCCACCCGGATCTCCAATCCGCATATCGACGAGCTGTACGAGATCGCGCGCCGTTCCGGCGCCTATGCCGGCAAGGTCTCCGGCGCGGGCGGCGGCGGCTTCATGATGTTCATGGTCGATCCGACCTGCCGGCCGAAGGTCATCGACGCGCTATCGCGGGCGAACGGCCAGGTTCTGACCTGCCATTTCACCAAGGACGGCGCGAACGCGTGGCGCGTGTGACGAACCGCACGACCAGGCCCGACGAGGCGATCGTACTGGCCGGCGGACAGGGAACCCGGCTGCGCGGCGTGCTGGGGGACATTCCGAAGCCGATGGCACCGATCGCCGGACGGCCGTTCCTTGCCTGGCTCCTGGATGCGCTTCGCTCCCAGGGCATCGGCAAGGTGATCCTGTCGGTGGGATACCGGCGGGAGATCATCCAGGGCAGCTTCGACAGACGCTATCGGGGAATCGAGTTGAGCTATGCGGCGGAGGACGAACCGCTCGGAACCGGCGGCGCCATCCGGCTGGCCCTCGGCAGGGTGGAGGGCCATGCGGCCTTCGTCCTCAACGGCGACACCTATCAGGACATCGACTACGGTTCGCTGTTCCGCGCCTGGGCCGAGGCGGCCGACACGCGGATAGCGGTGACGCTGCGCTTCGTCGCCGATACCGAACGGTACGGGCGGGCATTGGTCGCGCATGACCGGCTCGCCCGCCTGGTCGACAAGGGGGCGGGCGGCCCCGGCCTGATCAACGCCGGGGTCTATCTGGTCGCGAAGAACCTGATGGCAGGATGGCAGCTGCCCGACCGGTTCTCCTTCGAGCGGGATTTCCTGCAGCCGCACCTGAACCGGCTATACCCCGCAATCCATGTCGCGGGCGGCACCTTCATCGACATCGGCGTCCCGGACGCCTTCGAAGAGGCGCAGAGGCTGATCCCCCGTCTCGCGCGGCGGCGCGCATCTCCGGGCGCCTCGGGAGCCAGCTGATCGAGGGAATCGCCCGAAGCCTGCCTCTGGCTTCGGACGGGAAGCGCTTCTAGTATCGTCGCCCTTCCCGTCGCGACCCGAGGAAAGCCAGCCGAATGACGCTCGACGCCGACCGCCTGCACCGTGACTCCCTGGTCTGGGATGCCCATAGCTGCATGCCGCTCAAACCCGGGATCGACCTTTCCGCGCTTTCACGGCACCGGGCTGCGGGGGTCGATTTCGTGTCGATCAATGTCGGCATGGACATGAACCCCTGGCCGGACGTCGTCCGCGTGCTTGCCCATTACCGGGCATGGATCGCGGATCACGGCGACGAGTATGTGCTGGCGGGAAGCGTCGCCGAGGTGCTGCAGGCGAAGGAGACCGGCAAGCTGGCGATCGCCTTCGATCTCGAGGGAGCGATACCGATCGACGGCGATTTCGCCCTGCTGCGCCTCTATCGCGATCTGGGCGTCCGACAGATGCATTTCATCTACAACCGGAACAATGCCGTCGGCGGCGGCTGCCACGACGAGGACATTCCGCTGACGGCGTTCGGCCGCTCGCTGGTCGAGGAGGTGAACCGGCTCGGCATCGTGGTCGACTGCTCCCACACCGGATACCGGACCAGCCTGGACATCATGGCCCATTCGACGAAACCCGTCGTCTTCAGCCACGCCAATCCGCGCGCGTTCCGGGACCATCAGCGCAACATCACGGATGAACAGATCCGCGCCTGCGCCGACACCGGAGGCGTCGTCGGCATCAACGGCATCGGCCTGTTCCTGGGGGGCACGGATACCGAGACCGTGGCCGCATGCATCGACTACGTCGTTCAGCTGGTCGGGCCGCAGCACGCAGGGATCGGTCTCGATTTCATGTTCAACCCGGAAGTGGACGACAGCCCGCCCGGGCTGGACAAGAGCTACTGGTGGCCGGAAAGCGGCGGCTATGGCGGCAATATCGGCGCGCTCAAGACGGTGGAGCCCGAGCAGCTGCCGCGCCTG
>JAJUFW010000550.1 GCA_029263555.1 Alphaproteobacteria bacterium | reverse complement strand
GCTCATTGCATCCGACCGCGACGCCGTACTTCTCGGGGAAGGGATCGAATAATGCCGGAGCTTGCGATATCTCGGCGGACGTATGGATGACGACACTCAGTCCCGGACAGACGAAAAGCCTTGTTTCCGTCATTTTTGGCTTTTGCCGCACAAAAAAGCAATGACAATTTTGGCTTTTCGCGTATGAAATGAGGACTGACCTGCCGCGCGCGGAGAGGGCATGACGTTTTCATTCGATCGTCCGCCGCGACCCGCGCCCGGGATGCGTCCGCCGGCAACCTCCGGCTTGACGGAGACCCACGAAATGCCCTCCGCCCCTGCCCTATCCCGCAGAATGGTGACTGCCAGTCCGCTCGTCGTCGAACTCGCCCGGGAAATCGGCGATCTGATTCGCCTGGGGGAGATCGGCGCCGGCGAAAAGCTCGCGACCCAGAAGCTTGCGAACCGTTTCGGCGTATCCCGGTCGCCGGTGCGCGAAGCGCTCAGCCTGCTGCATCGGCAGGGGATGATCGAACAAAGGCCCAATCGCGGCTATTTCGCCAAGGCGGACGGGAGCACGGCGCAGTTTCCGGAAGGTGAGTTCCTGCCCCGGTCGGAACCCAGCGAGTACCACGCGATCGCCGAGGACTGGCTGGCGAACCGCATTCCCGCAGAGGTCACGGAGCAGATGTTGCGGGAGCGCTACGGGCTGACGAAGGCGCAGGTCAACGACATCCTGGTCCGCGCGACGCGCGAGGGCTGGGCCGAGCGCAAGCAGGGCTACGGCTGGCGTTTTCTGCCCGTCGCCAGGACCGCCGAGGCGTTCGAGCAGATCTACCGCTTCCGGATGATCGTGGAGCCCGCGGCCTTTCTGGAGCCGACCTTTCGCCTCGACCGCACGGTCCTGGCGGAGCAAAGGCGCATCCAGGAGCGCTTGCTGGAAACCGACATCGACCGGGTGCCCGCGGAGCGTCTCCTGGAAAGCGGATCGCTGTTTCACGAGGAGTTGATCCGGATGTGCGGCAATCCGTTCCTGCACATGTCGCTGGTCCGTGTGAACCGCATGCGCCGGCTTCTCGAGTACCGGGCGAACCTTAACCGGCAGCGGCTGCTGGTCCAGTGCACCGAACACCTGCAGATCCTCGACGCCCTGGAGCGGAACGACGTTCTGGAGACCTCCTACCTGATGCGCCAGCACCTGAGCGGTGCCCTGGTGCGCAAGTCGCCGGTCCAGATCGCCAAGGAGCCTTCCCGCCGATAGCAGGCCGGAGAGCAAGCGCCGAAGTCATGGGGGACGGCGGTCCGGCGAGGCCCGGATCGGGTTGGAGCGCGGCGCGCCCAGGCTCATATGGACGGGATGCCGACCAGGGAGCGCCATGCGCGGCAGACCGCAGCCGGACGACGGCCGGCCCGACCCGACGTCGATGACGAGGAGCGGGCGCAAACCGGGCCATCGATGGCGGACGCAACATCGAGAACAGCCTGCAGATCGTCCGGCCACGCTCGGCTTGCAGGGCCGGATGACATCCGAGGACACGGTTCGCGCGCATTTCGGCAAGGTCCAGGCGCATCTCCAGGCCGTCGCGCGGCCGCACGAACGTCTTACAGGACGGAAGAACACAAGTCGGTCGAGGCGTTCGGCCTTGCTCGCGCCGTGTGCGAGGATGTGGCTGCGATCAGCGCCGGGCGCGCGAACGTGCGGATCGACACCGAGGGCCATATCGGGACGAATGCCGGGAGATCCTTCGCTGTCGGATCGAGGGCGGGCCGACGAGCCCGACTACCCGTTCCACGGCCGCACCGTTCGGGTGACGCGCTGCGGCCGTATCTGTATGGGAAAACGCAAGATCAACCTGTGCAGCGCCTTAGCCGGCCAGATCATCGGCATCCGGGAAGTCGACGACGCCGTCTGGCTCGTCAGCTTCCTCGATTACGGTCTCGGAGTCTTCGACAACGAGGTCGACCGCGTAGAACCGGGGCCGAACCCATTCACACCGGAGAAAGCGCCAACCATCTCTCCGGAATGAACCGGAAGCCATGTGCCCGGAATGGACCGTCGGACGATGGCTGGGGCGCCTGGATTCGAACCAGGGAATGGCGGTACCAAAAACCGCTGCCTTACCGCTTGGCTACGCCCCATCCGTTCGGGGCGCGCACAATACAGAGAAAGCGTTGCGGCCGCAACCGCATCGTCCGGCGGCCCCCGGCCGCAAACGGCATCCCGATTGCGGTCATAGCCATGCCATAATACTAAGGCGTCGATTTCAGCTCGCCGGCTGCAGGATGCCGGCATCATCGAGGCGGACCATGAACGGCGACAAACCGCACGACGACAGGGCGGGAATCCGGAACAACGGTGCGACACCGCCTTCGCCGCACCAGGATGGCGGCTCCGGAAACGATCTCGTTGACGCGCTGCGCCAGCTGACGGAGCGGCTGGAGCGCGTCGAACGCGACCTGGAGCGCGCAAGTGGCGGCGGCCAGCCGCCGGAGCAACCCGCCGACGGGCCCGTGCCGCTCGGGCCGTCCCGCACCGCCCCTCCGGGCAGGGGGGGCGCCCCCTTCCCGGCCGATCGCAGCCCGG
>JAJUFW010000063.1 GCA_029263555.1 Alphaproteobacteria bacterium | reverse complement strand
CGGCAATGCCCTGCGCCGGGCGCGACGGATGCGTCGGGCGATCTCCAGCTACCGGGACGCCCTGGCGCTCTCTCCCCGGTCGCCCTACGCCCTCAACAATCTTGGCGTCGCGCTGCGGGATCAGGGGGACCTGGAAGGCGCGATCGAATGCTTCCGGCGCGCCTTTTTGCCGGCGTCGGCCTTCAGCGATCTGATCGAGAACCTGTACGGGTCGCTCGGCGCAGCCTGCGACTGGGATAACCTCGAAACGTTCGGGGCAAGCCTGAGCCGCCTGACGGCCGAGGAGCTTGGCTGCGGCCGGGTTCCACGGGAGCCTCCGGCCGTCGCCGTCATGAGAAGCAGCGACAGGGCGGAAATCCTGAACGTCGCCCGGGCCTGGAGCGCCGCCGCCGCATCGCAGGCGACGGCCGGCCCGTTGTGGCGGGGGTGGTCGATGACGGGCAAGCTGCGGATCGGCTATCTCTTCGACGGGGGACGACATTCGTCGGTTCGCCGAAGGCTTCGCTGGCTTGCCTTTCACGACCGAAGCCGGTTCGAGGTCGTCGCCTATCGGCATGGCGGTGGGCCTGCCGGCCGTGACGCTGCGGCCGCCGCCGGCTGCCCGATCGTCGATCTGCCGCAGGCGGGTGCGGCTGCGGCGGAGAGGATCGCGGCGGATCGCATCGATATCCTGGTCGACCTCGTGGGGCATCTCGAAGGTGGACGGATCGACATCTGTGCCTACAGGCCGGCGCCTGTCCAGATTGCCTTCCCGGGCTTTCCCGCGACGACGGGTGCCGAATTTTTCGATTATGTGATCACCAACCCGATCCTGACCCCGGACGCGGACCGGGATTTCCTGACGGAATGTCCGATCTGTCTCCCGATGCCGCTGCATCTGCCGGATCCCGCCGCAGGCTCCGATCGGGCGGATCCGTCGGCGGCGGGACGCGGACACGGGTTCGGCGACCGGACGATTCTCTTCGGCTCGTTCAATCATCCGACGCAGATCGACCGGCGGATCTTCGAGACCTGGCTCGGTCTCTTGCGGTGCATTCCCGGCAGCCGCCTGGTTCTTTCCAAGCTGAACGCGCTTGCGCGTCGCAACCTGGCTGCGGCCGCGCGCAATGCCGGCATCGATCCCGGGCGCCTGATCTTCGAGGGCCGCTGTCCGTCCGCCGCCTGGCGCCGCGCCGGGCGGAGAGCGCCGGACATTCTTCTGGACGCCCGCGTGAATCCGTCCCCCTGGTGGGTGGCGGAGAGCCTGGCGGACGGGATTCCGGTGGTGGCCCTGAAGGGCGACCGGTTCGCGTCGCGATGCACGGAAAGCGTCCTTGCGTCGTTCGGGGTGCCCGAACTCGTTGCACCCGATCTCGACGCCTATCGGGAAATTGCCGCCGGCCTGGCGCTGGACCCGGTGCGGCGCGGAAAGCTGACGGAGAAGCTGTGCGCCGCCTGGCGGGACGGAAGCGTTCCGGGGCCGGCTGCGTTTGTCCGGGGCCTGGAGTGGGCCTTCCTGCGCATTCTGGAGACCCACCGGCAGGGCGGCGCGCCCAGACCCCTGGACGTCCCGGCACGGGTCCTGTCCGGCTGGTGACGGTCCGTCGGCCCGGGATTCGACGGCCCTGCTGGCGCTTTTCTCAGTTCAAAAGATCGATCCCAGTCGGACGGGCATCCGGAACAGGACGCGCACGTCGGGAGCTGCCTCGGTGACGCCCGCCTCGACATTCAGATTCAGGCTTATGCTGTCGCTGAGGGCGTAGGAGGCGCCGACGAGAAGGGCCCCGACCTGGTAGTCCTCCGAGCTCGTCTTGTTGCCGGCGACCTCGGTTTCGGTCTCCATGATGTAGTTGTGCTTGTAGCCGAAGCTGAACGACGTTTCCGGATTGATCGAGAAGCCCATTCCGACGCTGACGCCGATGGAGTCGCCCGGATCCACCGTCCCGATCGGCACCCCGTTCAGCACCTTGTCGACATCCTTTTCCATGTTCCAGGAATAGCTGAGATTGCCGAAGAAGACGGCCGGGTCGGATGGGTAGATGGCGGTGATGCTGGGTTCGATCGAGTAGAAGCCCGTGCCGGTCGCAAGTTCGGTCGCGACTCCAGCCGAAGTCCTGTCGACGTCGAAGGGACCGGTGCCGGTTGCGGTCTTGAAGCGCAGATTGCCGACGAAATAGGGCCATCCATTCCGCCCGTCGTTGAACTGGTAGTGGGCGGCGATCTCGACGTCGCCAAGGCCGTACCCGTCGAGGTTCTGCGTTTCCGTGACCGGCGCGTTGCCTTCGCCGATATTGATCGACCGGCTGATCCGGTCGTCCCGGTAGACGAACGGGACCTTGGCCTCCAGCTCCAGACGGTCGGTGACGCCCCAGCGCGTGGTGGCCGCGAATGTCAGGGCATTCCGGTCGGCATCGGACGCTTCGATCAGCCCGATCAGGATCGCGTCGACGATCTCCGCACCGCGGAAGATGAAGACGTAGTCGCTGGAATTGGAGTATTCGATGCTGGGTTCGAAGACGAAGGTCCCGCCGGGCGTCAGCACGCCGCCCTGTTCGGGCAGGACCTCGATCTCGGGACGGTCCCGTTCCGCCGGCGATGCGGGGTCGGCCTGTCCCACCACCGCCGGCACTGGCGCTCCCGCTTCCGGCGAGGACGGTCCGGTCGTTTGGGCCAGCATCGGCGCGGGGGGTAGAGTGAGGTCGCCGGGGCCACCGGCGCGGGCCGTCGACAGGAACTGCTCGTCGAGTGCGTAGAGCCGCGAGCGCTGCTTTTCCATCTCGCGTTCCTGCAGGGCAAGACGCCGGTTCTGCTCCTCGATCTGAAGCTGTTGCTGCCGGATCGTGAGCTGCTGTTCCTCCAAGAGCTGCTTCAAGCGGTCAAGTTCCGCGCGGATGTCCATCGGGACGACCTGCTGTGCCAGTGCCTCGCCGGCCGGAAAGGCCGCCGCTGGAACGATCAGGTAGGGAAGGCTGGCCGCAAGTCGCAGACTGAAGACCTTTCTCACTGCTCCTCCTGCCAGGCAGGGCGCGTTGCCGCACCGGTCATGAGCAATAGAATGACAATCGAACAGCCGGGTTGTTTTCGTATGCGTGCCGGCCCGGCCGGATCGGCTGTGGCGGTCCCGGCTACCGAGGCAGGCCGTTGACCAGTTCGGTCAGCCCGATCCGTCCGAACTCGGTCGCGCGGGCCCGCGCCATCTGCTGGACCATGCTCGCGTGATTGCCGATGGTGATGTCGAGCTGCAGCGTCTGCAGGATGTCGGCGCCCGTCGCCTCGTTGACGATCACGTTCCCCGGCCTGCCGGACGGCAGGATCTGCAGGACGGCGGTTGCCTTGTCGTCGGTGACTTTGACGATCCCGGCCGCGCCCGTGAGCAGGTCAGAGAGGCCAGGGATGTTCGGCGGCGTGTCGCCGCCCGTGATGGGCATCCATCCGCTGTCGGGCGGAAGGTGGTTCTGCACGCTTTCCGTGACCCAGCCGCCGCCGGGAGCGACGGTCAGGTTCGTCTGTAGGGCCAGCGCTCCGTCGATATAAGTGTGGACCGTCGCCCCGAAATTGATCTGCATCTCGCCGAAGGAAAATCCGCCGCGGAGCAGGGCCAGGTCTTCGTCCGCGATCGCCGCGCCCGGGCTCAGAGCCACGGGCGACTCCTGAAATTCGGCACGGCCCGGGGACGGAAGAGAAGTTCCCGAGGCAAGAGCCAGAAGAAAGCAGACGGACCCGGCGGTCGCGGGCCGATGCCGACGATAGGCGGCAGGGTTCATCGTCTCCATCCTCTAGAGGGTCGGCGGAAGCTGGATTGGGGTGGCGGGCAGTTTCAGCAAGCTTGCTGCCTCGCCGTTCCGTTGCAGCATGCCGGCGCCGGCAATGCCGGGCTGGCGGGTGAACCGCCATTCTTCCACGGTGTTGAACGTCCGGCGGGCCTGCCCGAACTGCTCGGCCACCGCCAGTACGATCCCATTCCAGGATGCTTCGAATTCGTCTCGCGGCACGGTGATGTTTCCGCGCCGGGGGTCGCCCAGGAGGACCCGGTCCCCGTCGATGCCCTTGATCACGACGAAGTGCTTGTATCCGTCCATGTCGATCAGGGTGATGACCGGCACGCCTTCCTTGATGATGGCGTCGAGCGGGACCTGGAATCCGCCCGCCTTCAGGCCGCGGCTCGTCAGGTAGTTCTTCATGTCCAGCATGGAGAAGCCCTGGCTGACGATCTTCGCGCGATCGCCGTTCCGCCACATGGCCGTGAAGACTTCCTGCTCGGTGGTCGGCTGGCCGTAATGATAGGTCAGCAGTGTCGCCACGGCTGCGGCGCCGCAGCTGAAGTCGTATGCCTGCGGCTCCACCCGCTGGAAGGTGTAGTCCTTGTAGCTGACGACCGGTACCCGCATCGCCAGCCCGCTGCCGAACAGGGGCACGGGCCGGGCAAGCCGGGCGCCCCGCGGCGTGTCGCCGGAAACGGTTCCGGCCGATAGCGTGGCCGTACCGCTGCAACCGCCGGCCATCAGCACCAGGACGGCCAGTAGGGGCAGCACGGACGGGGAATGTCGCTCGGTCGGGCCGGGCATGGGACGCATGGGTCTCGCTAAGGGAGGGGGGCGGCGTAGACCGTGATGCTGAGCCCGATCGCGGCGCCGAGATTGCTGCCGACACCGGTATTGATCAGGTAGTTGCCGAGCCCGGCACTGCTCAGCGCGTCCCGGCCGATGGTCACGTCGCCGGTGCTCATCGCGCCGCCGGACACATTGGTCGACGTGTTCGTGTTCGTGACGACCGTATTCGCAAGGGACGCCACGAAGGTCATCGAAGGCCGCTCCCCGCCCCGGATCGTGGACAGGTCCGGCTCCGGCACGGCGGCGGCGCCGAACGGGGCGGGGGAGTGTGAATCGTCGGCCCAGGCCGCGTATCCGGGCGCGACCACCAGCGGGAGGGCCAGGCAGAATGTTGCGAGCTTGCGAGGCATTGCCGTCTCCAGGACAGAAGCGGCGCCGCGGGCCAGGCAGGCCGGCCCGCGGACACCATGACGGTCTTCAGTTGCCCAGGTTGAAGGTGGCCGTGGCAGCGATGTTCACGCCGTTGGCCGACGCGCTGCCGAGACCCGTCGAGATCGGAACATTGATCACGCCGGAAGCGGAGTCGAACGCCCCATCGCCGATCTTGGCATCGCCGGTGACGTTGACGAAGCCGAGCTGGGAGGAGCCTTCGGAAACTGTCGCGCTCAGTTCCTGATCCGCGACCGCAACCGTCGCGTTGAGGTCGAAGGTGGTGGAGTTGTACGAATCCTCGGCCGAATTGTCTTCCAGCGCGAGATCCACATCGGCGTTCAGATTGGTCGAATTGTCGACGTCCTGGTCGTTGACGACGGCGAGAGCACCCGACACGGCCGCGGCGCCGAAGAAGCTGTCCTCGCTGGCCGCGTCTGCATCGGCGCCGGCGATCGCCGCATTCTGCGCCCAGGCGCTGCCCCCGAAACCGAGACCGAGAGCAAGGGCGGAGACGCCCAGAAGATACTTCATGGACATGCGTAACTCCGTTTCTGAGGGTTTTCGGTTGCGATGTGCCCAACCGGCGAGCCGGTCTGAACCAGGCCCGGCGACCAAGCATCCGGATGATCGGCTCGGAACGGATGCCTGTCGTCACCCCCGGGGGTGATCATCGTAAATTTTTGGTTAATTTGTCTGGCAAGCGAGCATCACGGCGACCGCCGGCCGCGCAGTCGGAAAGGGCAGGGCGATTGGGCTCGCCCGCACGGAGACTTGCCGTCGATCGGCACGGATGCGTATTTGACGGGAGATTGATCCCTTCCGGGCGGATTCGGCCGGACCGTCAGCGACGGAGTAGCGTCATGGAATGGCAGGACGAAGGACTCGTGCTGTCGACCCGGGCTCATGGCGAGACCGGCACGATCGTCATGCTGATGACCCGCAGCCACGGTCGGCATGCCGGCCTTGCGCGCGGACAGAAGCTGCGAGCGCAGCTGCAGCCGGGGACGCGGGTAGCGGCCACCTGGCGGGCGCGGCTGGCCGATCATCTCGGCACCTATGCGCTCGAGCCGCTGGACAGCGGTGCCGCCGAACTGCTCGACGATCCTCTGAGACTCGCCGCCCTGTCCTCGGCCTGCGCCCTGGTCGAGGCGGCAGTGCCGGAGCGGGCGCCTTATCCGAACATCCATGACGGCCTGGCGGCGCTCATGGACGCGCTCAAGGGGGCGTTCTGGGACGCTGCCTATGTGCAGTGGGAGATCGGCCTCCTGGCTGCCATGGGCTTCGGGCTCGACCTCGAGCGCTGCGCTGCGACCGGGACGAACGACGCCCTTGCCTATGTAAGCCCGAGATCGGGACGCGCCGTCTCCCTGTCGGCCGGGGAACCCTATCGCGACCGTCTCCTGCCGTTGCCGGGCTTCCTGATCGGGCAGGGGACGGCGGACCCGGAGTCCGTCGTGCAAGGGCTGGACCTCACGGGGCATTTCCTGGCCCGCAACCTCTTCGCCCAGGCCCATCTGCATGTTCCCGCCGCCAGGGAACGTTTCGTAGATCGGTATCGCAAGGCTGCCGCAACATCTGGTATCAACGGACCATGACCAATACTTCGACGGCTCCGAACATCCAGACGATCGAGCTCAAGGACGCGCTCAGCGAACGCTACCTGAGCTATGCCCTGTCTACGATCACCTCGCGCTCCCTGCCGGACGTGCGTGACGGGCTGAAGCCGGTCCATCGGCGGCTCCTGTTTGCGATGCGCCAGCTCCGGCTTGATCCCGATACCGCGCCGAAGAAGTCGGCGCGCGTGGTCGGCGACGTCATTGGTAAATTCCACCCGCATGGCGACCAGTCCGTCTATGACGCCCTGGTGCGCCTGGCCCAGGACTTCGCGCAGCGCTATCCGCTGGTCGACGGTCAGGGGAATTTCGGCAATGTCGACGGCGACAGCGCGGCGGCCATGCGGTACACCGAGGCTCGCCTGACCGAGGTCGCCCGCGCACTGCTCGACGGCATAGACGAAGATGCGGTCGACTTCCGGAAGACCTATGACGAGGAGGGGGAGGAGCCGGTCGTCCTTCCGGCTGCGTTCCCCAACCTTCTGGCCAACGGATCCCAGGGCATCGCGGTCGGCATGGCGAGCTCCATCCCGCCGCACAATGCGGGCGAGCTGTGCGATGCCCTCTCTCTCTTGATCGAGGCGAGGCAGACCGGACAGGACGTGACGGTCGACGATCTGGTCCGCCTCGTACCCGGCCCGGATTTCCCGACCGGCGGCGAACTGGTCGAGAGCGCGGAGGCGATCCGCGAGGCCTACGCGACCGGCCGCGGCAGCTTCCGGGTCCGCGCCCGGTGGAAGAAGGAGGACCTGGGCCACGGCCAGTACCAGATCGTGGTGACCGAAATCCCCTACCAGGTTCAGAAGTCGCGACTGGTGGAGAAGATCGCCGATCTGCTGAATGCCCGTAAGCTGCCTTTGCTGGAGGACGTCCGGGACGAGTCGGCCGAGGACATTCGTCTCGTCCTCGTGCCCAAGAGCCGCAACGTCGATCCGGAAATCCTGATGGGCCATCTGTTCCGGCAGACCGATCTGGAGAGCCGCATCGGGCTCAACATGAATGTGCTGGACGGGCAGGGCGTCCCCCGGGTGATGACGCTTCGGGAAACGCTCGACGCCTTCCTCGACCACCGCCACAAGGTCCTGATCCGGCGTTCCGAGTTCCGGCTGGGGAAGATCCGGCATCGGCTCGAGGTGCTGGACGGCCTGCTCATCGCCTATCTCAACCTGGACGAGGTCATCCGGATTATCCGAACCGCCGAGGAACCGAAGGCGGAGCTGATGGCCCGGTTCTCGCTGACCGAGGTGCAGGCGGAAGCCATCCTGAACATGCGCCTGCGGGCGCTCCACAAACTCCAGGAGATCGAGATCCGGCGGGAACATGACGGCCTGACCGCCGAGCGCAAGGATCTGGAAGGGCTGCTCGCCAGCGAGAAGCGTCGCTGGAAAGCCTTGTCGGCCGAGGTCGCGGAAACCCGTCGGAAGTTCGGCCAGGACACCGCTCTCGGCCGTCGGCGCACCGTGATCGGGACGGCGCCGACCGCGGTCGTCGTGCCGATCGAGAGCTTCATCGAGCGCGAGCCGCTGACCGTCTTCCTGTCCGAGAAGGGCTGGATCCGTGCGGTGAAGGGGCATGTGACCGACACCTCGGACGTCAAGTACAAGGAAGGCGACCAGGAGGGCTTCGTCCTGCATGCGGAGACTGTGGACAAGATCCTGCTCTTCGCTTCGAACGGGCGCTTCTACACCCTTTCCGCCGACAAGCTGCCGCGCGGCCGCGGCTTCGGAGAGCCGGTGAGGCTCATGCTCGATCTCGCCAACGACGCGTCTGTCGTGAACTTGCTGCGCCACCGGCCCGATGGGCGCCTGCTGGTTGCCTCCAGCGACGGCCGCGGCTTCGTCGTCAAGGAAGCGGACATCGTCGCGCAGACCCGTGCCGGCAAGCAGGTCCTGAATCTGGCCGAAGGCGCCACCGCGACCTCCTGTGCGGTCGTCAACGGGGATACCGTGGCCGCGCTCGGCACCAACAGGCGTCTGCTCTGCTTCCCGCTTTCCGAGCTTCCCGAGATGGCCCGTGGACGGGGTGTCACGTTACAGAAGTTCCACGGTGCCGCGCTCGCGGACGTGGCGGTGTTCCCACTCGACGAAGGACTTTCCTGGGGTCACAGGACCTTCACGCGCGACGACTTGGCCCATTTCTCGGGCAAGCGCGCGCAGACCGGCCGTATGGTGCCCAAGGGCTTCCCGCGTGCCAACCGCTTTACTTGAGAATGGCCTTTCGTTATGGCTGCAGGCCGGCTTCATAATCACTCGCATGGGGGATTCCGTCTCATGACCACCCAATCCGCGACCCTCGCGGCCGCTCTCTGGCCGGTCGAGGGCCGGCAGCAGGCTTGGCTCCGCAACATCGCGCTAGTGCTCGCCGGCAGCGCGGTCATGGCGGCTTCGGCGCAGTTCAGCGTGCCGATGTGGCCGGTGCCCATGACCTTGCAGACCCTCGCCGCGCTGGTCATCGGCATGGCCTATGGCGGGCGTCTCGGCGCCGCCACCCTGATGGCCTATCTGGCCCAGGGCGCAGCCGGCCTGCCGGTCTTCTCCAACGGCCATGCATTCCTCACCGGCGCCCCGTCCGAGGGTTATCTGTTCGGGATGCTGTTCTCCGCCGCCTTCGTCGGCATGCTTGCGGACCGGGGCTGGGGCCGGCGGCCCGTCACGGCCCTCCTGGCGCTCACGATCGGCAGCATTATCACCTATGTCCCGGGGCTTGTCTGGTTGCACTTCGCCTATCTGCACGATCTCCAGGCGACGCTCGCGACCGGCCTGTTCCCCTTCGTGCTGGGCGATATCCTGAAGGTGGCGCTGGCGGCCGCGGCGCTCCCATTCGTGTGGAAGCTGGTCGGCAAGCTTCGCGCCTGATCGCACGGCTCGTCCGAAAAAAGCCTCCCTGGCGCTCGTCAGGGAGGTTTTTTGTATTCGGCGACGGCTGTCACCGGGCCTCGGGAGCCGTAGGGGCACCTCAGGAGGAAGTTGTTCTCGGGCGTTGCAGGTGAGAAGGCGACGATGCTCCGCTCAGAATACGCGCCGAACCCCGGCGAACGAATTCAGTGCGGCCAGACGCTCCACCTCTGCCCGATCGGCGCAGGACGATGATCGCGGTCCCGTCCTCGTAGGGACCGCAGAGCTCCAGATGCTCGGAGTCGTGAAGCCCGTGCAGATACGAGACGTGCGCTGAAACAAGCTCCGGCGTCATCAATTCCGACCGGGCTCCGCCAAGGCGGACCAGAAAATGCGCCTCGCTCATATTTGACGAATAGCCCGATATTCGTGCCGGATGCTGTCTCGTTCTGCCCACTGCTTCTCCCGTCCGGCAGCGATCGCCCCTGAGAAGTAACTTGCTTGCTCTT
>JAJUFW010000314.1 GCA_029263555.1 Alphaproteobacteria bacterium | reverse complement strand
GCAATGGGTGCCGGGGCCCAAGGTGACCACAGCCTCCACCGCAACCCTCGCGGCCCTGAAGAAGGTGGGCGCGGACAAGGTCGCGCTCGCCACCCCTTACGTTGCGGCGGTCCATGAGCGGGCGATCCGCTTCCTGGAGGAGAACGGCCATCCGGTCGTCCGTCACGCCCATCTCGGCATCGACGACGACCACGCCTTGGCGGAGGTCCCGCTGGAACGGGTCTACGAGCACGTCCTTTCGGTCGATCACCCGGAGGCGACGGCGATCTTCGTGAGCTGCACGAACTTCCGGACGGTCGGTGCGATCGAGGCCCTGGAAACTGTGCTCGGCAAACCGGTGATCTCGGCCATCCAGGCGTCGTTCTGGCACTGCCTGGAACTGGCCGATGTGAAGGGAGCGAAGCCCGGCTACGGCCGTCTCTTCAAGGGGCGGATCGCCGACGGGCCCGGAGGCGCGTGATGTCGGACCGCGCCACGTCGCTGTTCGACGACCCTCTCGGCGGGCAGGAGACGTCTGCGGACGCCACTCCCCGGTCGCTCCTCGTCCGGCTCATCGAAAATGCCGCTGCTGTGCTGATGCTCGCGCTCGTGGTTCTCGTGCTGGCCAACGCTCTCGGGCGCTATTTCGCGGCGCGGCCGCTGCCCTGGACGGAAGAGGTCGCGACATCGGTCCTGGTCTGGCTTGCCGCCGTCGGGATCGTGATCGGGGCGATCAGGGGCTCACTCATCACCTGCGAGATCTTGACCCGCCGCGTGAGCGACCGGGCGCGCCGGCGCGTCGGCATAGGCGGGTCGGTGTTCGGGGTCGCGGTGCTGCTCCTCTTCGGATGGTACGCTTGGCAGTATCTCGGCTTCTTCGGCCGGGACGTCAGCCCGATCCTCCAGATCCCGAAGGGCGTCCCGATCGCCGGGCTCTTCGCCGCCTGCGTCGGCCTGGCCGCCGCTCTCCTCCTGTCCGTCTTCAGGAAGCGGGAGGGCTGACCGATGCTCGGACTAGCCGCCGTCACCCTCGTCAGCCTGTGCGTCTTCGTCCTGCTCGGGCTGCCGATCGTCGTCTCGCTCGCCGCCTCGGTCCTGCTTTTCGTGACCGTCAGCGGCGGCTGGGCCCTGGCGCTTCCCCAGCAGGCCCTGACCGGCCTTGCCGACTATATCCTGATCACCCTTCCGCTCTTCATCCTGGCAGGCGCCATCATGAACACGAGCGGAATCGCCCACCGGATGTTCGCCTTCGGGGCGGCGCTCGTCGGCTGGATGCGGGGTGGCCTCGCCCATGTGGACGTCGCGGCCAGCATCATGTTCGGAGGCATGATCGGAACCTCGGTCGCGGATCTTGCCGGGACCGGCTCGGTGACGATCCCGGCGCTGAAGCGGCACGGCTACCCGGGACCGTTCGCAGCGGCAATCACCGCGACCTCGTCGGGTATCGGAATCCTGATCCCGCCGAGTTCGCCGATGATCCTCTACTCGGCGGTGACCGGCACGTCGCTTGGCGCGCTCTTCCTGGCCGGCGTCGTGCCCGGCCTGATGATGGGCGCGGTGCTGATGGCGACCATCGGCGTACTTGCCCGGCGGAATGGCTGGCAGCCGCTGGTCGGGTTCGCCTGGTCCGAGGTGATCCGTACGGGCCGGGCCGCCCTTCTGCCGCTCGGGCTTCCGGGCCTGATTCTCGGCGGATTGATGTTCGGCCTGTTCACGCCCACCGAAGCCGGGGCGTTCGCGGTCGCCTACGCGCTTTTCCTGTCGACGGTCGTCTACCGCAGCCTGACCTTCGGTGCGTTCCGCCGCGCTCTCGTGGATTCCGCGGTCCTGACCGGCGAGGTGCTTCTGGTCGTGAGCTTCTCGACCGCCCTCGGCTGGGCGCTTTCGGAAGCGAAGGTGCCGATGGTCCTGGCCCAGGCCGTCGACCTGCTGTTCCCGTTCGAAGGCACGACGGTCCGGATTTTCGCCCTGCTGCTGCTGGCGCTCGTCGCCGGCATGGTGCTGGATCCGCTGATCCCGATGATCATGCCGGTCCTGCTGCCGTCACTCCTGGTGATGGACGTCGATCTCGTTCATTTCGGCGTGCTCATGGTCGTCACCGTCATCATCGGTCAGATCACGCCGCCCGTGGCGATCGCCCTTCTGGTCGCCGCACAGATCGCGAAGGAGGACGTGGTGCTGGTGGCGAAGGCGAACATGCCATTCCTGATCGCGATGTTCGGCTTCCTCGTGCTGCTGACCCTGGTCCCCGCGATCTCGACCACACTGCCCTCCCTGATGATCCGCTGATCCGGATAGGGGCCGGGCACGCGACGCGGTCGTTCGGGGGCCGGGACGACCGCGGCTTGCGAGGGGCCGTCCAGGCGCCGGGCGCGAGAACGGCCCCTCCTGCTTCCGCCGGCCGGTCGGCCTTCGGTCGCCGCGGTGCCGGACGGCTCGCGGGCGTCATGGGCGAACCGGATCCGGATCGACGAGGATAGGCGCGAGGTTCGTTCCGGCGAACCGGGTGGATCCGCGGATCGGGAGGCGGTCTTTGAAGATAATGTGTCTCAACGCCTGGGGCGGCAAACTGCATGGGCTGTTGATCCCGTACCTCCAGGCGGTCTCGCCTGACGTCCTTTGCCTTCAGGAGGTGATCCACAGTCCCGCGACGACCCGGGATTGGCTCACCTATCGGGACGGCGACCATGTCCTGCCCCAGCGGGCGAACCTCTTCCGCGACGTTTCGGAAGCGCTGCCCGGGCATCGGGCGATGTTCTGCCCGGCGGCGCAGGGCGTTCTGTGGGACGGGGACGAGCCTGTGGCCTCCCAGTGGGGACTTGCGACCTTCGTCCGGAACTCCTTTCCGGTCATCGCGCAGGCCCAGGACTTCGTTCACAAGTCCTTCTCCCCGCATGGCTATGGAGATCACCCCAGATCGCGCAACGCCCATGCGATCCGGATCTACGATTATGCGCGGGACCGGGCCGTCGCCATCGCCCATATGCACGGGCTGCGCGACCCGAACGGGAAGCGGGACACGCCCGAACGCCTGGCCCAGGCGCGCCGCCTGGCGGAGATGGCGGCCAGGGTCGCCCTGCCCGGGGCCCCGCTGGTGGTGTGCGGCGACTTCAACGTCGAACCCGGCAGCGAGACGTTCAGGGTGCTTGCTGGGATCGGGCTGACGGATCTCGTGACCACGCGCGGCTTCGAAGGCACCCGCACCTCCTACTACCGGAAGCCGGGGACATTCGCCGACTACATGCTCGTCAACGATGCCGTCGAGGTCGTGAGCTTCACGGTTGCGGCCGAACCCGAGGTGTCGGATCACCGCGCGCTCGTTCTGGAAATCTGACCCATGGCCGGCGGGCCGATCGATTCGCCGGAGATGCGTCACGGGCGGGACCGGACGCCGATGGAAAGGCTCGATCGATGCCGGACAAGGCCCTGCCGGCGGGCGTGCCTTGCGCGGTAGAACCTCCCGGTGCGCCAACCGTTGCTTGCGTTGCGCGCGGGTTCGATGGCGACGCCCCTGCGCTGCCCGGAGGTTTCATGCAGCCACGTCCATGACGTGCCCCGTTGACGATGGGCCGTCTCCGGATTTGACGGCGTGCCGCCCCTCCGCAGCAGTTCCTGCCCGGGACTGGCGGCATGCGGAAACGCGTCCTGCCCTTTTCCACCTAGCCTGTGTCGCCAGCATCGTCCTCTCCCTGGTTCCGCTCTGGCTGACCGAAACGCCGCCCATCTTCGATTACCCGAACCATCTTTCGCGCGCCTATATCCTGGCGCGGCTCGACGACTTCCCAGTCTTCGACCGCTATTTCTCGTTCTCGAGCTATCTCGTCCCGAACTCGCTTTCCGACCTGATCACGGTCGGGCTGGATCGGGTCGTGGGCATCGGGGCGGCGGGGCGGATCACGCTCGCGATCATCGCCGCCACGATCATCGGCGGCAGCTATATCCTGAATTTCGTCGCGACCGGGCGGTTCGGGATCTGGCCCCTGCTTTCCTCGGTCTTTCTCTACAACGAGATGATGCTGTGGGGCTTCGTCAACTACATGCTGGGCCTGGGCCTACTCCTGTGCGGGGTGGGCGCGTGGCTCCTGCTCGACCGGCGATCGCCCGCCATCCGGGTTGCCGTCGGGGCGATATTCGCGGGCCTGATCTTCCTTGCCCATCTGGTGGCGTTCGGGCTCTACGCGATCGCCGTCGCCCTCCTGGAGGTACGGAGGGTGCGCGTCACCGCGATGGAGGGCGGGGAGCATCGCTATCTTCGCCTGGGCGCCTCCGCGCTGCCCTTCGTTCCGCCCGCCCTGGTCCACTTCGCGGTCAGCTCGACGGGTAGCCTGCCGCTCCGCGTCCATTTCGACTTTTCGGTCTTTCACAAGCTGTCGCCGTTC
>JAJUFW010000256.1 GCA_029263555.1 Alphaproteobacteria bacterium | reverse complement strand
GCGCGTCGTCATCGCGCTTCTGGTCCTTGCGACGGCGAAGATCGCGAATGTCTGGATCCCGATCTTCTACAAGCAGGCCGTCGACGCCCTGTCGCAGCCGGCCGGCCTCGCCCTCGTCCTGCCGACGGGGGTGATCCTTGCCTATGGCCTGGCCCGGGTCCTCAGCCTCGCCTTCGCCGAGCTGCGCGACGCCGTCTTCGCCCGAGTTTCGCAACGGGCGATCCGCCGCGCCGCGCTCAACGTCTTCCGACATCTCCACGCGCTGGCCCTCCGCTTCCATCTCGAGCGTCAGACGGGCGGCCTGTCGCGGGTCATCGAACGCGGCACGCGGGCGATCGAGACGCTGCTCTCGTTCATGCTGTTCAACATCCTGCCGACGCTGATCGAGATCCTGCTGGTCGTGGTGATCCTGTGGCGGATGTTCGATCTCACCTTTGCGGCCGTCACCCTGGTCACGGTCGTCGCCTATATCGCCTTCACCCTTTGGGTGACCGAATGGCGCCTCAAGTTCCGCCGCCAGATGAACGAGACCGACCAGGAGGCGAACACCAAGGCGATCGATAGCCTGCTCAATTTCGAGACCGTCAAATATTTCGGGAACGAGCGGCACGAGGCAGAACGGTTCGACGCCGCCATGGCCCGGTACGAGACGGCGGCGGTCGCCTCCCGGTCGTCGCTGTCGCTGCTCAATATCGGCCAGGCGGTGATCATCTCGGTCGGTCTCACCGCCATCATGGCGATGGCCGGGCGAGGCATCGTCGCCGGCACGATGACGGTCGGCGACTTCGTGCTGGTCAACACCTACCTGATCCAGCTCTATCAGCCGCTCAACTTCTTCGGTTTCGTATATCGCGAGATCAAGCAGGGCCTGGTCGACATGCAGGCAATGTTCACCCTGCTCGATGTCGAGGCGGAGGTGAAAGACAAGCCGGGCGCGCCGGCGCTCGTCCTGAAGGGCGGACGTATCGAGTTCTCTCGGGTCGAGTTCGGCTACGACCCGCGCCGGCCGATCCTCAAGGACGTGTCCTTCACGGTCGAGCCGGGGCAGACCGTGGCGATCGTCGGGCCGACCGGGGCCGGGAAGTCGACCATCAGCCGCGTGCTGTTCCGGTTCTACGACGTAAAGGGCGGCGCGATCCGGATCGACGGCCAGGATATCCGGGACGTGACCCAGACATCCCTTCGGGCGGCGATCGGCATCGTTCCCCAGGACACTGTGCTGTTCAACGACACGATCTACTACAACATCGCCTACGGACGTCCGGATGCGACGCGCGAGGAGGTCGAGGAGGCCGCCCGGCTCGCGCGCATCCACGGCTTCGTTCAGTCCCTCCCGGACGGCTATGACACCAGGGTCGGCGAGCGGGGCCTGAAGCTTTCGGGCGGCGAGAAGCAGCGCGTGGCCATCGCCCGCGCGATCCTGAAAAACCCAGAGATCCTCCTTTTCGACGAGGCCACTAGCGCGCTCGACACCCATACCGAACGCGAAATCCAGGCCAATCTCCGCGAAGTCTCCGCCGGCCGGACGGCCCTGGTCATTGCGCACCGGCTGTCGACGGTGATCGATGCCGACGAGATCATCGTGCTGGAGGACGGCCGGGTGGTTGAGCGGGGCCGGCACGACGCGCTCCTGGCCCGCGGCGGGGCCTATGCCGCGCTCTGGCGTCGCCAGCAGGAGGCAACGGGCCAGCAACCGGCATCGGCCGACCGGCTTGGCGCCGCCGGCTGACCGCGGATGGGCGGCTGTCCGTTGAGACGCTCATGAAACGCCGACTGCCAGCGGGCTGCTGCCCCCGCCGCCTCGCCGCCGGGTTCGGCCTGGTTGTCGTTCCCGCGATCCTGCTGGCGGCGCCGACGGCAGCGCCGGCCGAGCCGTCTGCCGGCTGCGCTGTGGCCCGGCCCCCTCCGGTCCGGGAGAGTGTCATGGTCGACGGACGGGAACGGCGGTTCATCCTGGTTCCGCCCCGGAACGGGGAGGGGCCGCACCCGCTGGTCGTCGCCTTCCACGGGCGGACCAACGACAATGAGCGGGTACGGGGCTATTACGACCTCGAGGGGACCGGGGATCTCGATGCCCTGTTCGTCTATCCCGCCGCCGATACCGACGCGAGCGGACGCTTCGCCTGGGCCGATCCCGGCGACGCGCCGGAGGACTTGCGCGACTATGCCTTCTTCGACCGGCTCGTCGCGGTTCTAGGCTTGGAGCATTGCCTGGACCTCGATGCCATTTTCGTGGTCGGCCACTCGCTCGGGGCTTCCTTCGCCAACAGCCTGGCCTGCGCCCGCGGCGACGTGATCCGGGGCGTCGGCTCCGTCGCGGGCGGGATCTCGACCGATGCCTGCCGGGGCCGGGTGGCCGGCCTTTTGCTGCACAATCCGTCCGACCGGCTCGTCCCCTTGAGCGAAGGGGAGCGGGCCCGCGACGCGCTGCTCGCGGTCCGCCCATCGTCCCCGGTGACGGAGACGTCGGTCGGCGGCTTCGACTGCATCCGCTATGGCGAGGGGGAGCCGCTGCTGTGGTGCCTCCACGGCGCGGACCGCACGGGTGCCGGCCGGCACTACCCGCATCAGTGGCCGCCGGGGGCCGGAGCGGCGATCATGGAGTTCTTCGGACGGCTGGTCGGCGGGCGCGGCTGAGCGGGCGACCGGTTCCGGCCGGAGTCACGACCCGCCCTCGGCCGGGGCACGGCTGGGCCGGGTCAGGATGTAGACGGCGATGCAGGCCAGCAGCGCACCGACGCCGAGCGGGAGGAGCGGTCCTTGAGAGACGATCGTGAGCACGGCGACGCTCGCCGCCATGGTCAGCAATGCGCACACCTTCGCCGTCCGGGAGATGACGCCGTGACGTTCCCAGGCCTGGAGCGGCGGGCCGAAGCGCGGATGGCTGTAGAGCCAGGCGTGAAAGCGATGGGAGCCGCGGGCGAAGGCCCAAAGAGCGATCAGCAGGAAGACGGTCGTCGGCAGAAGCGGGACGACCGCCCCGAGCGCCCCGAGCCCGACGCACAGCCAGCCCAGGGTAACGTAGGCGGCACGCACCGTCGGCCGGCGTGCCTCCCGAACCTGCGGCCTTTCCGATGCAAGATCCTGGCGTTCCACGCTGCGCGCGCCCTTCGTCCTTCCCTCGATCCGGATACCGGTGACGTCCTTCCGCCTCCCGATCCTGTGGCCGGAACGGCGTTCCCGTTGCTATCCTGGCGCGGAGGCCGAAGGCCGTCGAGCCTTCGCGTCACAAATGGGGCCGCCGGGACGTATTGCCATAGCTTCCTTGACCGACAAGAGATCCAGGACCGACATCCGGGCCGCCGCGATCCGGTCGGGCGACCGGCGCGCGCTGGCGCGCGCCATCACCCTGATCGAATCGTCCAGGTCCGATCACCGCGATCAGGCGGACGCGCTGCTTGCGGAGCTGCTGCCCTATGCCGGAGGGGCGGTCCGGATCGGGATCTCGGGCGCGCCGGGGGCGGGGAAGTCGACCCTGATCGAGGCGCTTGGCCTCTATTTGGTCGGCCGGGGGCACCGGGTCGCCGTTCTTGCCGTCGATCCGTCGTCGTCGCGGAGCGGCGGGTCGATCCTCGGCGACAAGACCCGGATGGAATTGCTGGCGCGCGATTCGGCCGCGTTCATCCGGCCTTCGCCCGCGGCCGGCACGCTGGGCGGCGTGGCGCGCCGGACCAGGGAGGCGATGCTGGTCTGCGAGGCAGCGGGGTACGACGTCGTGCTCGTCGAAACGGTCGGGGTCGGGCAGTCGGAAACCGCCGTCGCCGACATGGTGGATGTCGTTCTGCTGCTGCTCCTGCCCGCCGGGGGGGACGAGCTTCAGGGCATCAAGCGCGGCATCGTGGAACTGGCCGACATTGTCGTGGTGAACAAGGCTGACGGGGCGCTCAAGGCCGCCGCCAACCACGCCGCGGCCGAATACCGCCACGCCCTCGCCATGCTGCGCGGCCGGTTCCGGGACTGGCGCGTTCCGGTCCTGCAATGCTCGGCCGTGGAGGCGCAGGGGATCGGCGAGATCTGGAACAAGGTCGAGGAGTACCGTGCCGTCACGGAGCGGAGCGGGGCCTTCCACCGGCGCCGGGCCGACCAGGCGCGGGCCTGGATGTGGAACGAGATCGAGGAGGAACTCACTGACGCCTTCAGGTCCCATCCGCAGGTGATGGAGATACTGCACAGGCTGGAGCGGGCCGTCAGCGAGGGCACGACGACCCCCACCGCGGCCGCGCGCCGGCTCCTGCGGGCGTTCATGGGCGACAGGCGGGCCTGACCCGGGCGTCCCTGCGCTCGGGCGGGAGCGCGCAAGGCGGCCCCGCCTGGCCGGCTAGTCGTCGAGATGGGCGCCGGTTGCTCGGACGAACGCCGGACCATCCTCGAACGCTGCGGAGGGCCCGAAGCCGAGGAAGCCCCCTTGCCGCAGGAAGGGAATCGGACGATCGATCTGCGTGACGATCCGGATGCGGCCGCCGTTGCGCAGAAAGTCCTGCAAGACCTCCACGGAATCCCTGATGTCGGCCCCATTGCGCGTCAGGAATTCGCCGGTATCGGCGACGCCGTCGAGAATGTCGGCGAGCGGGTCCTCATCCGGATCGGCGGCTCTTTCCCGCAACGACGCCTCGACGCGGTCCCGAAGGCCATCGTCTTCGAATTCCGCCTGCAGATCGGCAAGCGCGATCTGGAAAAGCGTCTCGGCCGTTCCGTCCTCCATGAACCGCATGGCCCGGGCGAAAGCCTCGTCGGGATCATTGCTCAGCCCCCGGACGAACTCCACGATCCGGGAATCCAGACCGGAAATGGCGACGGACAATGTCGCTTTTCCGAGATCCTCGATCTCGAAAGCGTATGCGCTCTCGGCGACGCCGTCATCGGGGTCGTAGGTCCAGTCCACCCGGACGTCGCCCTTCAGCCGGTAGTAGCCAAGCTCCAGCAGGCCGGCGGGAAGATCGTCCGGAAGGGCGGAGGGATCTGTCCGCGCAAGCCCGAGCAGGTCGATTTCGACATC
>JAJUFW010000354.1 GCA_029263555.1 Alphaproteobacteria bacterium | reverse complement strand
CGGAACGGCGCGGTAGCGTTCCGCCTGTATCGCCCGTGCCGCCGCGACCCTGGCCGCGACGGCGGCCGAGCCTTCGGCCGGGGGTGGCAGGGAAAGGTCGCCGGGCGCCACCGCAGGGACGTCGACATGGATGTCGATCCGGTCGAACAGGGGGCCCGAGATCTTGGACTGGTAGTCCTGGGCGCAGCGCGGCGCGCGGGTGCAGGCGAGGGCCGGATCGTCCAGATGCCCGCAGCGGCAGGGATTCATCGCGGCGACCAGCTGGAAGCGCGCCGGATAGGCCACATGGGCATTGGCCCGGGCGACCGTCGCCCGGCCGGTCTCGATCGGCTGGCGCAGTGCCTCCAGTGTCGCGCGCTGGAATTCCGGCAGCTCGTCCAGGAACAGCACGCCCCGGTGGGCGAGAGAGACCTCGCCCGGCCGCGCCCGGTGGCCGCCGCCGATGAGCGAGGCGAGGGAGGCCGAATGATGCGGGTCGCGAAACGGCCGCCGGCGCAGGAGCCGCCCGTCCTCCAGCAGCCCCGCGATGCTGTGGATCATCGAGACCTCCAGCGCCTCGACCGGGTCCAGCGGCGGCAGAATGCCGGGCAGCCGCGCCGCCAGCATCGACTTGCCCGATCCGGGCGGGCCGCACATCAGGAGATTGTGGCCGCCGGCCGCGGCGATCTCCAGCGCGCGCTTGGCCGTTTCCTGGCCCTTGACGTCGCGAAGATCGAGGACGGCCGCATCGCCCGGCTGGATGCGCGGCTCGGGCGGGGACAGCGCCTGGGTGCCCTTGAAGTGATTGATCAGGGACAGACGGGTCGGCGGGGCCAGGACCCGGATGCGACCGGCTTCGTTCGCGGCCCAGGCCGCCTCGGCGCCGCAGGCGGCCGGGCCGATGAGGCCGAGATCCCGCCCGGCGGCATGGATCGCGGCCGGGAGCACGCCGGCGACGGCCGAAATCGCCCCGTCGAGCGCCAGTTCGCCGAGCGCGACATATCCCTGGACCTCCGCGTCCGGCAGCACGCCCAGCGCGACCAGGATCGCCAGCGCCACCGGCAGGTCGAATTGGCTGCCCTCCTTCAGGAGGTCGGCCGGCGCGAGATTGACGGTGATCCGCTTGGGCGGAAGCGCCAGGCCCAGGGCGTGCAGCGCGGCGCGGACCCGTTCGCGGCTTTCGCCGACGGCCTTGTCCGGCAGGCCGACGATGGCGAAGGCAGGCAGGCCGCCGGTCATCTGGACCTGGACGTCCACGCCCAGGACCTCGATTCCCTGGAATGAAACCGTATTGACCCGCGCAACCAACCCCGCCCCCCAGGTTCGGTATCCCCGGCAGAGTAAAGGCGACGTTTACCAGTAACAAGTTCGGGAGGGAACTTTTTCCGCCTTCCCGTAGCAGGCCCGGGTCCCGGGGATCTCCGCGCTATTCGGCCAGACGCGCCCGGCGGTAGCCCTGCTGCTCGTAATGCCGGGCGCAGGCTTCCGCCGTCTGCCGCGACCGTTCCGACGGCTCGCCCAGATAGCTGAAGCCGCAGGAGACGTAGTCGCCCGTCTCGGGATGCCGGAGCTCCAGCGGCTCATAGGCGCAGGCGGCAAGAAGGAGGGCGGTCCCGAGAACGGCGGCGCGAAGGGTCATGGCGGAAGCGTCTCCCATAAGGTCGAGGCGACGGCCGGCTGTTGCGGCCCTGTTCTTCAAGAACGCAAGCGACCCGGCCGACGGCTCCCGCATGGGCCCGGTCAGGGAAGCGCCGGCCTTGTCGCCAGTGCGGCCTTGATGATGCCTTCGACCCGCTCGCGCTCCGCACCCGAAAGCGGCAGGCGGGGCGGACGCACCGTCTCGTTCCCGACGCCGACCATCGCTTCGGCAAGCTTGATGTTCTGGACCAGCCGCGGCGAGACGTCGAGTTCCAGAAGCGGGGTGAACCAGCGATAGATGGCAAGCGCCTCGTCGATGCGGCCCGCGCGGGCCAGGCGCCAGATCGCGACCGTTTCCTTCGGGAAGGCGTCGACCAGGCCGGCCACCCATCCATCGGCGCCGACGAGCAGGCTTTCCAGCGCCAGGTTATCGACGCCGGCGAAGATGCGCAGCCGGTCGCCCAGCGCATGGCGGATCCGGGTCACCCGCCGGACGTCGTCGGAGGATTCCTTCACCGCGACGACGCGCGGGTTTTCGGCAAGCCGGGCCAGCATCTCGACCGTGACGTCGATCGCGTAGGACACCGGGTTGTTGTAGATCATCAGCGGCAGCCCGGTCGCCCCGGCGACCGCGAGGAACCAGGCGAGCGTCTCCTCGGGCGACGCCTTGTACTGCATCGGCGGCAGCACCATCAGCCCGTCGACCCCGGCCGCCTCCGCCCGCCGGGCGAGATCGACCGCGGCCGCGGTCGACGATGCCGCCACGGTGAGAAGAACCGGAAGCCGGCTGGCCGTGACGGACCGGGCGGTCCGCGCGATCTCGATCTTCTCCTCGGGCGTGAGCGTGCTGCCTTCGCCCAGCGATCCGCCGACGATCAGCCCGTCGACGCCCGCGTCCACGAGGAAGCCGAAATGCTTCTCCATGGCCGGGTGGTCCAGGGTGAAGCTGTGGGTGAATTTCGTCGTGACGGCGGGAAACACCCCTTGCCAGGAAATGGACATGTCCGGGCTTCCTTCTGTTCGCTGGCCGGCGCGGCGCGGGCGCCGCCTGTTGATATAAGACTGATATATCACAACCCGAAGGCCGCAGCGAGGCTTCGATCACGGGGAGCGGCCCGGGGCACGCGGAAAGGAAATGGAGGGCCCGTCCCGGGGTCGGGCGCCATGGCGACGGGGCTCGCGGACCGGCGGCGCAGACGGTAAGCTTGGGGTGAACGGCAGCGCAGGCGCGGGCTTCGGGGCGTGCCGCGCTTCGGCCCGCCTTCCCGCCGCCCCTGAACCTCTCGGCCCCTGATCCCATGAGCATCCCAGCCAGCGAAACGCCGTCGATCGTCGAGCACCCCCAGTCGCCCGCGCAGGCCTCGCTCGCCGAGCGCGCCTATACCGAGATCGAGGAGCGCATCGTGACCCTCAGGATCCCGCCGGGGCAGCCGGTTTCCGATGTCGGGCTGGCCCGCGACCTCGGGATTTCGCGGACGCCCGTGCGCGAGGCACTGCTGCGCCTGGCCGAGGATTCGCTGGTCGAGATCCATCCCCGGCGCGGCATCTTCGTCACGCAGATCGACCTCCTGGACCATCTGGACCTGCTGGAGACGCGGCGCGCGCTCGACGCCGTGCTGGCGTCGATGGCGGCGCGGCGCGCCACCGACGGGCAGCGCGCGCGCCTTGCCGAATGCAGCCGCGCGATGCGGCAGGCCGCCGCCGAAGGGCGGACCGACGCCTTCATGCGGCTGGACCGGGAATTCGACCTGATCGTCTACGAGGCGTCGCGGAACCGGTCGGCCGTGCGGGCGGCCGGGCCGCTGCACACCCATTGCCGCCGCTTCTGGTACTTCCACCAGGGCGAGTTGGACCTGGACCAGTCGGCCCGCCACCACGCCGCCATCATGGATGCGATCGTCGCCGCGGCGCCTGAGGCCGCGGTGGCGGCGAGCCACGCGCTGATCGACTACCTGCAGCGGCTCTCCCGCTCGGTCATGGACGGCTGAGTTCCGCCCCGGGGAACCGGGCGCGAGCCGGATCGGTCCTCAGCCCGGGTTCTGCGCGCGGCGGGCCTCGATGGCGTCCCACAGGGTCGCCTCGATCTTCACTCCGTCCAGGCGGTTGATCTCGTGGATGCCGGTCGGCGATGTCACGTTGATCTCCGTCAGCCAGTCGCCGATCACGTCGATGCCGACGAAGACGAGCCCCCGCTCGCGCAACGCGGGGCCGATCGCGGCGCAGATCTCCCGCTCGCGATCGGTGAGCGCTGTGCGGCCGGCCTGGCCGCCGGCATGGAAATTGGCCCGCGCCTCGCCCTCCGCCGGAAGGCGACTGACGGCGCCCACGGGCTCGCCCTCCCCCAGGACGATGCGCTTGTCGCCCCGGCGGATCTCCGGCAGGTATTTCTGCACGATCACCGT
>JAJUFW010000486.1 GCA_029263555.1 Alphaproteobacteria bacterium | reverse complement strand
TCGCGCTGATGGCCGACGGCGTCGACAAGGACAAGCTCTATCCTCTCGACGTCGAACGCGGGCTGCAGAGCCTCGAGAAGATCAAGGATCACATCTTCTGGTGGGACAGCGGCGCCCAGGGCGCGCAGATCCTCATCGACGGCGAAGTCCCGATGGCCATGGAATGGCACGGCCGCGTGGACGGTCCGAAGCAGGATGGGGCGCATGTCGACTACCACCTGAACCAGGCGCTCTACGCATCCGACTCCTGGGTCGTGCCCAAGGGTTCGAAGAACAAGAAGGCAGCGATGGAATTCATCGCCTTCGCCGTCGCGGCCGAACAGCAGCTCGCCTACGCGAAGCTGATGCCCTACGGCCCCGTCAACCTGAAGGCCGTCGACATGATGGAGCCCGAGCTGTTCGCCCGGTCGCCTTCCGCGCCAGAGGTCCTGCAGAAGGGCGTGATCATGGACTTCGATTGGTGGGCGGAAAACAACCAGAAGGTTACCGATCGCTTCAACAGCTGGGCGATCTCGATCTGACGCACTCGGTCCGGGACGGCGCCCGACACCGAGCGCCGTCCCTTGGAACCGGACAAGTTCCTTCCGGCCCCCTTCGGACCGACCCCGGGGCCAAGAGCCAAAACTAAGGATCGGCGATCATGACTTTTGTGCTTCACCGCAGCGCGTCGAAGCCCCCGACGGCTGTGGGGGGTGAGGGGTGCTACCTGTTCGACGAAACCGGGAAGGCCTATCTGGACGCCTCCGGCGGCGCCGCGGTTTCGTGCCTCGGCCATGGGCATCCCGCTGTCATTTCGGCGATCTGCGCGCAGGCGAAGAAGCTGGCCTTCGCCCATACCGGGTTCTTCACGACCGAAGTCCTCGAAACCCTGGCCGAGGAAATCGTCCAGTCGGCGCCGCCGGGCATCACCAAGGCGTATTTCGTCGCCGGCGGGTCCGAGGCCATCGAAGCCGCGCTCAAGCTCGCGCGGCAGTATTTCGTCGAACGCGGCGAGCCGAACCGGTCCCGGTTCATCGCGCGGCGGCAAAGCTATCACGGCAACACGCTGGGGGCTCTCGCCGTCGGCGGCAATTTCGGCCGGCGGGAGCTTTACGGGCCCCTCTTCTTCGACACCCACCACATCGCCCCGTGCTACGCCTATCGCCATCAGCGCGCCGACGAATCCCTCGAGGACTACGGCCGCAGGGCGGCCGACGAGCTCGAGGCCGAACTGCTTCGGCTGGGGCCCGAAACGGTCATCGGTTTCGTCGCGGAACCGATCGTAGGCGCAACGGCCGGCGCCGTTCCTCCGGCGCCGGGATACTTCAAGCGGATCCGCGAAATCTGCGACCGCTACGGGATCCTGCTGATCCTGGACGAGATCATGTGCGGCATGGGCCGGACGGGCACGCTTTTCGCCTGCGAGCAGGAAGGCATCGCTCCCGACATCGTTGCGATCGCCAAGGGGCTCGGCGCCGGCTATCAGCCGATCGGCGGCATGCTGCTCAGCGCCGCGATCGACGAGACGATCCGGGCCGGCACGGGTCATTTCGTCCATGGCCACACCTATCTCGGGCACGCAACCGCCTGCGCCGGCGCGCTGGCGGTGCTGCGCACGATCCGGAATGACAACCTGCTGGAGGCGGTCCGAAGCCAGGGCGAATACCTTGCGGCTGCGCTCGTCGAACGCCTCGGCGATCATCCCCATGTCGGCGACATCCGCGGCCGCGGCCTGTTCCGGGGCATCGAGTTCGTGAAGGATCGCGGCGACAAGACGCCCTTCCCACCGGCAGACAGGATCCATTTGCGCGTGAAACAGGAAGCGATGGCGCGCGGACTCCTCTGCTATCCGTCCGGCGGCACGATCGACGGAAAGAATGGCGATCACGTCCTGATCGCGCCCCCCTACACGATTTCCCGTCCGGAGATCGATTGCCTGGTCGACCTTCTGGCAGGCGCGATCGACGCCGCCACCCGGTCCGCATGCATCTGATCCCAGATCGCTTTTCTTGAACCAAATGGTTCTTAGACATTGACAGGTGACTCATTTGAATCAACCATCACCTGTCTTCGGAATTCCGACGCCCCGCGTCTGAGCAAGATCCGCAATCGGGAGAACAGGTCATGAGCATCGAAGACTTGCAGCCGGAAGATCTGGAGGCGCTTCGCCGCTACGACACGCCGACGATCTGCAATGCCATCGAGATGATCATGCCGGAGCTGTACGGCATCGGCTTCACGAACCGGCCCCTCGTTCCCGCGCATCCGTCCCTGCCGCCCTTCGTCGGCTTCGCCCGCACCGCGATGATGCGGGCCGCGAGCGCGCCCGCCCGTTCGATCGAAGAGCGCCGGAAACTGCGGTTCGGCTATGTCGACTACATCTACAACGGCCGGCGCCCGACGGTGATGGTCGTGCAGGACATCGATCCCGTGCCCGGCTTCGGCGCCTGGTGGGGCGAGGTCAATTCCGCGGTCCACAAGGGCCTGGGCTGCGTCGCCGCGGTGACGAACGGCTCGTTCAGGGATGTCGACCTGTTGGCGCCGGGGTTTCAGATCCTGGGATCCCATGTCGGTCCCGCCGCAGCCCATGTCCAGATCGTCGACTACGACTGCGAGGTCAATGTCTGCGGGATGGCCGTGAAGACGGACGACATTATCCATGGCGATCGCCACGGCGCGGTAGTGGTTCCGGCCGCAGCCGTCAAGAAGATCCCGGCCGCCGTCGAGCTCGCCCTTCGGCGGGAAAAGGTCATCCTCGACGCGGCGAGAAGCCCCGACTTCGACGCCGAGAAGCTGAAGAAGGCCTATCAGGAAGCCTGGGCGATCGACTGATCGGAACTGCGGTGGCCGGAACGAACAGGGTTTGAAATGGCGGAACTTCTTCCCTTCTACATTGCCGGCAGGTTCCAGGACGGACGTTCCGGAG
>JAJUFW010000236.1 GCA_029263555.1 Alphaproteobacteria bacterium | reverse complement strand
ACGGACACGATCGGCCGTATCGTCTTCAACAAGGTGGGCGAAGGCTGGAGCGAACCGGTCGTCATCCGCAACCAGCCGGGCGCATCGGGACTCGTGGGGACGATCGCGGCCATGCGCGAAGCGCCGGACGGCTACACGCTCATCATGGGCTCCACCGGCTCGATCCTTTCGTTGGCCAACGAGGGGATGGGGATGGAGAGCGGAGAATTCCGCATCGAGGACGTTCTGACGCCGGTCACCCAGATGTCTGCGGACCCCTACGTGGTCGCCGTGCATCCCTCCCTGGGCGTCGAGAGCATCGAAGAACTTGTGGCCATGGCCGCGGCCAATCCCGGGTCCATTCCCTACGGGTCCTCGGGCGTCGGCTCGGCCTCGCATCTCACCGGGGTGCTTTTCGAACTGCTGGCCGGCGTCAAGCTGCGTCACGTCCCCTATTCGGGCACCGGTGAAGCCGTGCCGGCGCTCCTGGGCGGCGCATCAAGCTGATGTTCGCCCCGCCGTCCTCGGTTCTGCCTCATGCCGAAGAGGGCGCGCTCCGGGCACTTGCGGTGACGAGCCCGGAACGCTCGCCTCTGCATCCCGAACTTCCGACCGTGGCCGAGGGCGGCGTCGAAAACTTTGCGGCCATCGGCTGGTTCGGACTCTACGCGCCCAAGGGTCTCGACCCCGCCGTGCTCGAGAAGATCAACGCCGATGTTCGTGCAGCCATGGCCGATCCCGCTGTGATCGAGGCGCTTGCCGCTCAGGGCGCGGCGCCGGCTCCCATGCTGCCCGACGAGTATCGTGACTGGGTGAACCGCGACATCGAGATGTGGCTCCATCTCATGGAGGTCGCGGAAGCCAACCCGTGACGTTCGGAACGGCCCGGGTATTCCTTGCCCGGGCCTTCATCCACGGGAGCTAGGGGCCATGCTTCAGCTTAACCACAAGGACCTCGTCGGCGGCGTCCTTATTACCTTGCTGGGCGGATTTGTCGGGTATTCCGCTGTCGGGCTGGGAATCGGCGATGCCTCCCGCATGGGGCCGGGATACATGCTCGCCATCGTCGCGGCGGGCATGATCGTCCTCGGAATCGCCATGGCGGTCGGTTCGGCCCGCTACCAGGATCCCTTGCCCCGGATCGCCTGGCGCCCGCTGATCGCGGTGACCGCAGGCATGAGCGCCTTTGCTGCCCTGCTGGGGCATCTGGGGCTGATCCCCGCCGTCCTGCTTCTGATAGGGCTGTCGGCGCTCGGCGACCGCGACGCCAGGCCGGTATCCACTCTTGTCCTGGCCGTAAGCGTGTCGGTCGGCATGTGGGTCGTGTTCGTCTACGGCCTGCGCAGTCCCTTGCCTGCTTTCGCACTGGATTTCTGATGGATCTCTTCACCGTCGGTTTCCCGACCGCCCTCACGCTCGACAATCTGTTCTACTGCTTTGCCGGGGTGTTTCTGGGGACCTTCGTGGGCGTCCTCCCTGGCATAGGCGGGCTAACCGCGGTATCGCTGCTGTTGCCGCTGTCCTTCTATCTCGACCCCATCACCGCGCTGATTTTCCTGGCGGGCATCTATTACGGGGCCGAGTACGGGGGATCGACCGCATCGATCCTTCTCAATCTGCCGGGCACGGCCTCCAACGCGGTGACTTGCATCGACGGTTACCCCCTGACGCGGCAGGGGCGCGCCGGTCCGGCCCTGTTCATTACCGCGATCGGCTCTTTCATCGGGGGAACGCTGGGGATCATCGTTCTCATCGCCCTCGCTCCCGCGCTGGTCAGCCTGGCGCTGTCATTCGGGGCGGCGGAATATCTGGCTGCCCTCCTGCTTGGCCTGATCGCGGCGGGGACGATCGGTCGGGGTCGGCCGATAAAGTCGGTGGCGATGGTACTCGTCGGCGTCTGCCTGGGGCTCGTCGGAATCGATGTCAATTCCGGCACGCGCCGTTTCACCTTCGGCTTCTTCGACCTGTTCGACGGTATTCCGCTGGTCGTCATCGCCATGGGGCTTTTCGGCATGGCCGAAGTGATCGCGTCGATCGGCACCATCAAGTTCGTGGCCGAGGCCCGCCGCATCACCCTGCGCTCGATGATCCCGAGCCGTCAGGAACTCAAGGATTCCGTCATGCCGATCCTGCGCGGGTTCGGCATCGGAAGTTTCTTCGGCCCGCTTCCGGGTACGGGACCGACGATTTCGAGCTTCATGGCCTATGCCGTCGAAAAGCGGGTTTCGTCCAATCCGGAAAAATTCGGCAAGGGGGCGATCGAAGGCGTTGCCGGGCCGGAATCGGCGAACAATGCCGCCGCACAGACTTCCTTCGTGCCGACCCTTGCGCTGGGCATCCCCGGGTCGGCCACGATGGCCATCTTGCTCGGGGCGCTTCTGATACACGGCATTCAGCCGGGACCACGGTTGATCGGTCAGCATCCCGAATTGTTCTGGGGTCTGGTCGCCAGTTTCTGGATCGGGAACGTGTTGCTCCTAATCCTCAACATCCCGTTGATCGGGCTGTGGGTAAAGCTTCTGCAGATTCCGTACAGGCTTCTCTACCCCATCATCCTTGGCATGATCTGCATCGGCGTCTATTCGCTGTCCAATAGCGTGTTCGACGTGTGGCTGGTCATCGTTTTCGGGCTCATCGGATACGGGATGAAGCTGCTCGACCTGGAACCCGCACCACTCCTGATCGGGTTCATTCTGGGCCCGATGATCGAGGCGCAGTTCCGGCGCGCTCTCATTCTGACGGGCGGCGACTATCTCGCGCTGATCCAACGCCCCATCGCCGGGATACTCTTTGCCTGCTGCGGCGCGCTGATCCTCTGGCTCGTCTATTCAATGCTGCGGTCAAGGGAAAGGCGCGTTGCCTGACGCCTTGCCGGGGCCGGCAGCGATGGCGGTTCCGGACGGGCATTTCAGGGACTCCGAAGGCGAAGTCGCCGCCTACGATTTCCGGTAGGCGGCGCCGTCCTCGGCGCGGGCGAGGTTCCGAGTTTCCTCGCAAACGGGCCTGTTTTCTCCTGGATTCCAATGGGATTCCGTCACAGAACCGGTCATCATGACGGGTGGGCGCTGCCTTGCGACCGCTGCTCCGTTCGCCGACGATCAGTCCCTGAGGGGAACCTCGCGCAGAGGGGCGCCTCCATCGACGAAAAGGCGCCTGTGAGCTGCCAGCGCGTCGGCGATGCGCTGGCGTGCCCGCCGCCCGGCCTCAGGATGCCGCCCGTCCAGGGCGCCGAGCCGAACGGCGACGGCGATGTCGTAGCGGGCTTCCCCGGGTTCGAGCTCGAATTCCTCCGCGGCGACCTGGCGGAAGCTCAACCTGCCCGACGCGATTTCCGCCTGCGACAGGTGGCGCGCCTGGGCGATTGCCTTGGCCGACCGGTCGATGGCCAGGACATGACCGTCGCCGATCCGACGCGCGATCTCGCGTGCCAGACTGCCTGGCCCGCATCCGATCTCCAGGACGCGCATGCCGGCGCGCAGCGGCAGGGCGTCTGCGATGGCAAGAAGTCGTGCCGACAGACCGGCCGGCATCGGCGTCAGGCCTCGTCGGCGTGAACTTGCCGGACACCGGCTCTCGGGGCCCGGATCTCAGGGCGCTGCCGCGCCGGCGCGATCCTCCTCCACCGCGCCATCGCGCGCCGCTTCGCCCGGCGGCGAAACCTATCGGGCAGCGACGTCATGTCCGTGTGCCGGTGCCGTCTTACGGCGGGCCTTCCAGGCTTCATGCTGCTGTCCCCAATCCGCCATCGCGGTCACCGCGTCGTTGAGGCTCAGGCCCAGGGGCGTGATCGAATATTCGACGCGCGGCGGGACCTCGTCATAGGCATGGCGCGCGATCAGCCCGTCCGCCTCCATCTGCCGCAATTGCTGGGTCAGCACCTTTTCGCTGATGCCGGGCAACAGCCGACGCAGCTCGGCGAAGCGATGCGGACGCAGGTGAAGTTCCCACAGAAGCGAGACCTTCCACTTGCCGCCGATGGCCAGCAGGGCCGCGCCGAAACCGCAGCTATCCGGTTCCTTGTGCCTCATCTCATCTGATGCTCGGCATGGTTTCGTCAGCTTACCTCAAGGTGCGTACTTCCTCACGCCGGCGGAATCCATATCTTCGGAGCGGGCCCGCCCAACAGGTACCGCTTCGGCCGAAGAGTCCTCAAGCCATCGGAGAAACTCGATGACATCAGAAGTCTGCGTGTCCGGCGCAGGGCAAATGGGCTCGTCCGTCGTTTGGGCGTTGTTGAGCCGGGGTTATCGACGCCACGACGAGGCCGGCGAATGACCGGGGAGGTCAAGACAAGAACGGCCGCCTGCTCCTGCCGCGGCGTGGAACTGGTTCTCGCCGGCAAACCTAGGCGCGTCTATGCCTGCAGCTGCAGCGAATGCCAGCGCTGCACCGGTTCGGCCTTCGCCTACCGGGCGATCTATGCGGATTCGGCCGTTCTCAGCATGACGGGCGCGACCCGTAGCTGGCGCCGGATCGGCACATCGGGGCAGTGGCTGGAACAGACCTTCTGCACGACTTGCGGTTCGGTCGTCTTCATGCGGGCGGAAGGCTTGAAGAACGCGCTCTCCGTATCCGTCGGATGCCTGGACGACCAAGAGTTCCCGCCGCCGGAGGTGCTTCATTGGCCGCACAGGAAGCACCGGTGGCTTTGCCTCGAGACTGTCCCGGAGGCCGTTTCTCCTGATCAGCGATCGCGAGAGGCAGCGCAAGGCCGCCCCGCCGGGTTTCGTCCCGCGGGACGGCCTGCTCCAGGCGCGTCTCTCGCGACAGGGAAGGGTAGGCCCGGCAGTGCTGCCCGGATTTTCGGCCGTCAGCTCCCGAGCGCCGCCCTCGCGGCTTCGATCGCCGGCGCGCCGTCGATTGTCGTCACACCCGCAAGCCAGCGGTCCAGGGTATCGGGATTTGCCGAAAGCCACGCCCTTGCCGCGGCCTCGGGGGCCTGTCCCTCGTCCGTGATCGCCTGCATCATCCGGTTCTCGAGATCTAGCGAGAACACGAGCTGGCTGAAGAAGGTCCGCAGATTCGGGCACCGGTCCAGGAACTCCGTCCGCGCCAGCGTCCGGACCGTGGCCCCGCCGTAATCCGGGCCGAAATACTCCTCCGCCCCGGCGAGATACGCGATCTCGTATTTCAGGTTCATGGGATGCGGCTCCCAGCCCAGGAACACGACCCACTCGCCGCTCCGGGTGGCACGATCGAGCTGGGCATGCTTAGGCTGCTCGCTGGGCTCGGTCACCTCAGAGTCGAGATGGCCGTTTTCGTCGTCTTCGATGATGTCGTCAAGTTTCTTGTTCGCGGAAGACGCGTGCACGATAGACTT
>JAJUFW010000366.1 GCA_029263555.1 Alphaproteobacteria bacterium | reverse complement strand
CTCGGCGAAGACCATGACGCCGCAACCCATCGCGTGGAGGAGGGAGAGATGTGCCTCGACGGCCGCGATTTCCTCGTCCACCGTCCGATGCCGCAGGGCAGAACCGTACCAGCCGGAGACGAGCGCGAGACCGAACCGGTCCAGCACGGGCGTGAGCGCCGCGGCCTCGCGCGGGAACTTGTTGCCCAGCTCGATCCCGGCAAATCCAGCCTCCCGGGCCTCCGCAAGACAGGTCTCCAGGGGCGTCTCGCCGCCCAGTTCCGGCAGGTCGTCGTTGCTCCAGCCAATCGGATTCGTGCCGATCCGGACGGTCATGATGTCAGGGCCTCAGCTGTTCAGATGCGTTGCTTCTCAAGGGCGGCGACATAGCGGTCCCGGGCCGCGCGGACCTCGGCGCGGGCGGATTCCTCCGGAACGGCGACATCCCACCACGCCCCGCCCTCGGTCGTGGTGGCCAGGGGGTCGGTCTCGATCACGATGACGCAGGTCCGGTCGGCGGAGCGCGCCCGCTCGAGAGCCTGGGCGAGTTCGCCGATGCCGGAAACCTTTTCCGACAGCGCCCCCAAGCTCGCCGCATGGGCGGCGAAGTCGATCGGAACCAGCCGCTCGTGCTCCGCGTCGGCCAGGAGGTTGTTGAACGGGGCGCCGCCGCAGGACTGTTGCAGGCGGTTGATGCAGCCGAACCCGCAGTTGTCCAGGACGACCACCGTCAGCTTCCGTCCCAGCATGACCGACGTCGCTATCTCAGAATTCATCATGAGATAGCTGCCGTCGCCGACCAGGACGAAGACCTCGCGATCGGGCAGGGCCATCTTCACGCCGAGCCCGCCGGCGATCTCGTAGCCCATGCAGGAATAGCCGTATTCCAAATGGTAGCCGCCGGGCCGTTCGGTGCGCCAGAGCTTGTGCAGTTCGCCCGGCAGGCCCCCGGCCGCGCAGACGACGACGGCGTCCGGCCCCGCCTGCCGGTTGACCGCGCCCAGAACCTGGGCGTCCGAGGGCAGGGGGGCGTTGCCGGGCGCGGTCGCCCGATCGACCGTCTCGTTCCAGTGCCGGGCGAGATCCCGGGCCCGTGCCGTCCAGTCCGCAGGGGCGGCCCATCCGGCCAGCGCGGCGCCCAGTTCCTCAAGGCCCCGACGGGCGTCGCAGACGAGGGGCAGCGCTCCGTGCTTGGAGGCGTCGAACGCCGCAGCGTTGAGCTGTACCAGCCGCATCGCAGGATTCTGGAACAGCGAACGGGATGCGGTCGTGAAGTCCTGAAGACGCGTGCCGACGGCCAGGATCAGGTCGGCCTCACGCGCGAGTTCGTTGGCGGCGCTGCTGCCGGTCACGCCGATCGATCCGACCGCTGCCGGGTCGTTCCAGGGCAGGGCGCCCTTGCCGGCCTGGGTCTCTGCGACCGGGACGCCATGGCGGCCCGCAAAATCCTTCAGCGCCGCCGTTCCGTCGGAATAGTGGACGCCGCCGCCGGCAATGATCAGCGGCTTCCGCGACTGCCGGAGGCATTCGACGGCGCTCCGCAGCTCGTCCGGGTCCGGTCCCGCCCGGCGCAGCCGATGAACCCGCGGTTCGAAGAAGGTCTTCGGGAAATCGTAGGCTTCGGCCTGCACGTCCTGGCAGAGCGCGAGCGTGACCGGGCCGCATTCCGCCGGATCGGTCAGGACCGACAGCGCGCGGGGCAGGCAGCTCAGGATCTGCTCCGGACGGGTGATGCGGTCCCAGTACCGGGAGACCGGCCGGAGGCAGTCGTTCGCCGTGATCGTGGGATCGCCGAAATCCTCGATCTGCTGAAGCACCGGGTCGGGGCGCCGGTTGGCGAACACGTCCCCCGGCAGCAGCAGAACCGGGAGGCGGTTCACATGCGCGACCGCCGCCGCGGTCACCATGTTCGTGGCGCCGGGGCCGATCGAGGTCGTGCAGGCCATCATCCGTTGCCGCCGCGACGCCTTGGCGAAGGCGATTGCCGCATGGGCCATGGCCTGCTCGTTATGGGCACGCCAGGTCGGCAGCGTCTCGCGGCAGGCGTAAAGCGCCTCGCCCATGGCCGAGACATTGCCGTGGCCGAAGATCGCCCAGACCCCTGCGAAGAGGGGCAGGACGTGCCCGTCGATTTCGGTCCGCTGGGCCGCCAAGTAGCGGACCAGCGCCTGCGCCATCGTCAGTCGAACGGTGCCTGGCATCGACAGTTCCCCCCGAAAGATCTCAGGCCGCCCCGGACCGGGGCGCCTGCCGCAGCCCAGCCGGACGACTGTCCCGCCACCGGCGGATCAGTCGGCCGTAGGTGGCCGCCATCCGCGCGACGGCATCCCGATCGGATACCCGCCCGGCGAACCAGTCCTCGGCGACCGCGCCGAAGATGGTCCGGCCCACCGCGAAGCCGCGGCACACGGGCTGGGCGGCGGCGGACGCCAGGGCCGCGCCCAGCTCCTCCTCGGGCGCGTCGAGGCCAAGCAGTAGCGCCCCGCGACAGTAGCGGTCCCGGCGCTCGACCACCGAAGCGATCGCCTGCCAGCCGGCATCATCGGCGACCGGCTGCAGCTTCCACCAGTCCGGCCGGATCCCGAGGTCGTAAAGCCGGTCCAGGGCCCGTGCGACCGTCGCGCCGTCGGCAGGCACCGAACGGCTTGGGATCACCTCCAGAAGCAGCTCGTGCCCGGTCATCCTGCAGGCCTCGAACAGGATCGAAAGCTGCCGCTCCTGTTCCTCCCGAAGATCCGCCGGATCGTCGGGATGATAGAAGACGAGACATTTGACGACATGCTCCACCGGCCATTCGCGCAAGGTCAGGCCGACATCGGCCCCACCTTCGAAGCGCAGGGGGACGGAGCCCGGCAGTTCGATCGGACGGCCGATCCAACAGCCGCTGCCGGTGGCTTCGTCCAGCGCTTCCCGCCCCAGCCGGCCGTCGACCAGGATGCCGAAGCCGGGCTCCCGGCCTCCGGCCTCGCGCGCCGCTTCCAGGACCAGGCGCTTGAAGGCTCCGATCCGGTCCGCGGGCGCGCCCGCCCGGGCGGCCATGTCCTCGAACTGGCTCCGGTGATCGAAGGCGAGCGCGACCACCTCCGGCCATTCGCGGGTTCGGTTCGTCGCCCAATGCAGGTGGTTGAGCTCCGGATCCAGCCTGAGCGCGCGATGCGGGCTGCCCTTCTGAAGGAAATACTGCAGCTCGACCCAGCTCGGCATGGCAGGCGCGCAGCCGTGCCGGGACACGGCGAAGGCGCCGCAGGCATTCGCGTAGCGGGCGGATGTCTCCCACGGTTCTCCGCGCAGCCAGCCCCTGAGCAGACCGCTCATGAAGGCGTCACCGGCGCCCAGGACGTTGTAGACCTCGACGGGGAAGCCCGGGCCCCTGATCCCTTGCTCCAGATCGTCCGGAATCTCGCCGGGAAAGATGACGCAGCCCATCGGGCCGCGCTTGCACACGATCGTCGCGTCGGTGAGCGCGCGCAGGCGCCGGATCGCCGCCAGCGTATCCGTGGTGCCGCCGGCGATATGGATTTCCTCCTCGGTGCCGACGACGAGGTCGCAGTCCGGGACGATGGACTCGAGATGGGCGGTGACGCTCTCGCTCTCGACGAAGCGCTCCTCGCCCAGCCCGTGACCGGTCAGGCCCCACAGCACCGGCCGGTAGTCGATGTCCAGGATCACCTTGGCGCCGTGCCTGCGGGCTAGGCGCATGGCCTTGCGGCTCGCGGCGGCGAGATTGGGGCGGCTGAAATGGGTGCCGGTAACCAGCACCGCGCGGGAGCCGGCGATCATATCCTCGTCGATGTCGCCTTCGTCCAGCGCCGCGTCCGCGCAATTCTCGCGATAGAAGATCAGCGGGAAGCTGTGCTGGTCGCGAATGCCCAGGATCACCAGCGCTGTCAGCCGGTCCGGGTCGGTCGCGACATGGCTCACGTCGACGCCTTCG